>CAYNCW010000110.1:0-8372 GCA_964395635.1 uncultured Oscillospiraceae bacterium | reverse complement strand
TTTGGTTACCACAACATACCCAGTTGCAAATCGGGATATTACCGGCAGTACAGTTCAGTGGACAGATCTGGAGGTAGAGCTGGAGCAGCGTATCGCAAACATCGAAAGTGAGTTTCCCCATTTTGATGAATACCGCTACGATGTCACGCCCATGACTCACAATCCCTTTGCGCTGATATCATACCTTGCCGCAATGCACCTGGAGTTTACACATCCACAGGTACGAGGGGAAATTGAGGCGCTATTTCATGAGGTCAACACGCTGCAATTGGTAGAGGAAATCGAAACACGATACGATGATGACCATGAGCCCTATGATTGGAAAATCCTCAATATTATCCTACGCCCTAAGTCCTTTGAGGAGGTGGTTACCCCCAAGCTGGAGGTCGCAAATGCAAAAGATTTGTATGAGGTGTTTATGGGAAGTGGCGGCAACCAGCAGGCTTTTGGCAACCCTTTCACCTTTAATTGGACAAACAACATCTCCTGCTATTATGGGAACCGGAAAAATCCAACCGGCACAGGCTACGAATTTCATACCGGCCTTGATATCGCAGCTGCTGCGGGCACACCTATTTGCAGTGTTCAAAATGGATTTGTAGTCGTATCCGGCTGGCATAACCTGTATGGCAATTACATTGTCATCCGCAACCAAGTTGGTATAACCACCTTGTACGCACACTGCTCCGCTTTATACGCAAATGTGGGGGATGAAATCAATCAGGGCCAGATTATTGCGGCGGTTGGCAGCACTGGTAACTCCACCGGAAATCACCTACATGTCGAGCTAAAAATAGGCAGTGAGCGTGTAAATCCCCTGTTTTATATCCAAGCCTACAATGAATGATAAAGGAAGGAATGTACCCTATGAATAAACTGAATAAACTGCGCGAGGATTTGGTAAAAGCGGAAATTACCCTTGCCAATGCACGTAAGCGAAAGAATTTCCTTGTTGAGAAAATACGCAAAGAAGAGCAGCGAGAGCTGCAAACTATGATGGATAATATGGGGCTGTCGTTAGAAGATATGCGAGATCTTATCGGTGGCTCCTCAGCAATCACCAATCCTAATAATAACGGGGGTGCAACAGCATGAAACGATATACTATGCGGCTCTTTTTATCCATAGCAATCGTTTGTATAATGCTTTTCGTGCTTACAGCAGCGACATCAGCGGAGCAGTACATATCCGCACCAACCAGTATCGGGCAAAGTGGTCCTCAAGGCTTAACCATATCCCTTACAGTTCCCAAGGGATGGTATACCAAAAAGGCACGTGTGGGGATTGTGATTAAGGATAATGAGAACATAGGCATTGGGAAGGTGGAGGCCAAGGCTGTTCAGAATGGCGGTTGGACAGACGTAACCGATACGCTGTATCTGGATATCTCCGATAATAGCACTGTGTATGTGCAAGCCACTGACAGTTCCGGTGCTGTCACTGCAAAATCTGTCTATGTGGAATGCTTTGACCGTGTAAAGCCTACTATCGTCAGGGCTTCACGTAATGGGCGGCTTTTACGTATAGAGGCAAGCGACAACTTGTCAGGAGTCGCTTCCATTTATGTGGATGACGAGGAATATACAGACCTGGACAATGACCTTTTAGAAGTCAGACTGGATACCGGTAACACAAAAGCAGAAAAAATTCTATTGCAGGCAAAGGATTACGCAGGAAATCTATCCACACCTTATTCGATTGCTAATCCCTATTATGTAAATCCGGATAAAGCCACATCGTCTCAATCACTAAAGGATGATTCCCAGCAGAAAAACACTGGGAATTCAACAACCCAGCAAACACCGGCAGGTAGCGCAACCACTACACCACCACCGCCTTCCAGTTCGGCAACCGCCGGTAATGCACTCCCAGCCGGTAGTGGAACCGCATCGCCCACCGAAGCGAACAAGCCTGTAGATAAGAATTCAGTTGGCGTAATTGATGTTGGTAAAAAACAATTTATCACCATCGAAACAAGAGATGGGAAAATCTTTTATCTCATCGTTGACGGTGAAAGGGATACCGATAATGTATATCTGGTGACCGAGGTGACCACTCAGGATTTACAGAGCTTTACAGCAGATGAAGCCCAGGCCGATGGGGCCGATACTATGCACAATACAGAAAATCTCACCCCAAATCCTGATGCCAACACGGATATTTTAATAGACGGTGGCACACTCCCCGCCAAGGATGGTACCCATGAAAATATTGAAATAGCGCAAGGTAGTAGCCAAACTTCCTCTGACATAGATGGGGATGCTGGTTCTAATGAGCAGTCATCCCACGTATCACAAGATACACAGGCAGGAGCAAAGTCAGAGCAAGTTGTAAAAAAGGGCAATCCAATCCCTGGCTGGATTGTGATTGCGCTGCTTGTTTTCATAGCCGCATTTGCCGGTTATATGTTTCTGATTGTACTCCCTCGTAAAAAGGCAATGGAAAGCTATATAGACAACGAGGAAGATGATGAGTACATGGAGGAAACTTATGATATCCGACAAGAGGAGTTACCGGATGAAGAACCCTTCGAGAGTTTGGAAGAGCTTTCTTCAGATGATGAGCAGTGGCAGTCATGAGCTATGCACAATTAATGCATCTTTCCATAAAGAATACGGCTGTTTTTGTGCTTGCATGTATTGCCACCTGTATAGGAGTCTATTTTGCAAGCGCACCATCGGTCCAGCATAGAGCAGCAGCTCAATTTCAGGATGCGCTGCTTAAGAGTATTGAACAAGGTGATGGGACGCTGGAATTGGATCAAGTCTTTGGAGCAAATGATTTGAATTTTTACAGTTCCCATGACAGTATTCAGGTACTGACGGCTGACAAAATACAGGAAGGTAAATTTTTAACTGGTATTGGTGTGCTAAGCATTGACCGAATTCACATGCAGTTACCTGTCACCGAGGGGATATCTGATACACAGCTTACAGTGTCAGTAGGGCATGTGCCACAAACCCCACCAATTGGTACGCTGGGTAACGCTGTTATTGCAGGACACAGGAGCTATGTTTACGGCCATTTGTTTAATAGGTTGGGAGAGATCGTACTGGGTGATAGAATTGAATACCGGCCAAAAGATGGCAATTCAATTGGGTTCATCGTTGATGAGGTTATAAAAATTCTGCCAGATGATAAAATAGCTTTTAAGCAACCAGACGATACAGTACAAATAACACTTTATACATGTACACCCATTCATACAGCGACGCACAGATTGATAATCCGTGCGTCGCTAATTACTGAGGAGTGATTCATTTGAAAAAGGTATCAGCATTCATTCTTGCCATGTGCATACTGTTCAGTTTCATAATGCCTTTACAGGTTTTTGCTGCACATGACGGTTCGGTAGGGATATCCTCACAATACGGTACTAGCTGCCCGAACATCATTGGAACAAGTGGACAATCTGGTGATATAAGTGCATTTTCAGGATGGGAAGGCGGTGACAGTGAATTTTTTACACGCATACGCCTTACCGTAACCGACCGTGGTGGTAATTCTCTGGAGGGCGTTGTATATGGCCTTTACCTTGTGGGTAGTGACTATTTGATTCAATATCTTACCACTGACAGTTCCGGTATTGCAACTTCCGATGATGTTCCCGTAGGTTCAGTTTATTATCTTGTTGAATACGCAGGACCGGAAGGATTCTTGCCCAATACGGATTCCAAGCACGTTGACTTAACTGCAACCTGCACACCATCCAGAGTAGACGAAAAAGTCGTATATGACCCTATCACTGGATATATCAAGGTAATAAAGACCGATGAAGACGGAAACCCACTATCCAATGTGGGTTTTTATGTTTATCGAGAGGATACTTGGCAGCTTGTAGATACGATTTATACCGATGAAAATGGCCAGGCTACCACTGCACTGCTTCCCTATGGATGGTATGTGATTTATGAATTCGATGTACCAGAAAATATGGCAGCAAGCGGGTATTCATATGTTCAGGTTGTAAATGATGGCGCAATCCATCAAATAGAAATCATTAACAACTTTGCTCGAGGGAATTTGCAGATATTTAAAAAAGGTAACGACGATCGCAAAATTGAAGGGGCTGTATTTTCAATCTATAAGGTAGACGGTGACGAGTGGATAGAGGATATAACCACCAACAGGAATGGCTATGCCTTTTCAAGCGCTATGCTTCTCGGTGAGTATTATGTGGTAGAAAAGTCGGTGCCGTCGCCCTATGTTTTAAACACGGATAAGCACTATTTTACCATTGCATACAGTGATCAGTTTGTGTACTTAGATATAGTCAATAACGTAGGCGGAGATGAAGGCAAGATCAAAGTTATTAAAACAGATGATAGTATAGAACCTGTTGTGTTAGACGGTGTTGTTTTTGGTGTGTACCGATCTTGGGATAACAAAAAAATAACCGAAATGACAACACAAAGCGACGGTACTGCCGAATGTACCCTAATCCCAGGCGCGTATTATTTACTTGAATTATCAGGAAAACCTGGCTATACAATGGTAGCAGAGCAGGTACCATTTACAATTGACGGTACAGGTGCTACTGTTAAAAAAACAGTCGTAAACCCACGCATCCGAATTTTCGGGAAGGTCAAAGTGGTTAAGACCGATGACGCTGGTACCCCTATTCCCAATGTTCACTTTGGGGTGTATTGTCCCTCAGGCAATTTGCTTGAAGAAATGGTCACAGGCATAGATGGCACAGCCACCTCGGGTGTGTTAAACGAAGGTACAGGCTACTACCTAACTGAATTAAGCAATGTTATAGGGCACCTAACCGACACAGTAACGCAGTATCCCTTTGCTATTGCTGAAAATGGTGCAATTGTTCCGGTCCATGTAACAAACCCGCGCATAACCGGCAAGGTAAAGGTAATCAAAGACGACGGGAAAGGCAACCCCTTAGCAGGTGTAGTGTTTGGGCTGTACAAAAATGGTGTACTGTTGGCTGAACTTACCACAGCTGAAGACGGTACAGCCACAAGTGATGTTTTGTATTATGGCTCCGATTATGAATTGCGAGAGTTATCGACAGTTGCGGGGTACCAGCTTGTCGATACGCCGATCCCATTTTCTATTCTTGAACAGGACGTTGTTGTGGAGATTCCAGTGAGCAATTCCTTAATCCTGGGTAGCGTTACCATACTGAAGGTTGATGCGGAAGATGTGGATAACGGCAGTATGACAGCAGTAACAACGGATTCACCTCTTGCCGGTGCAGTGTTCGGCTTGTACAACCAAAAAGACCAAAAAATAGCTGAGCTAACCATTGACCGAACAGGCCAAGCCACCTATGAGGGGCTCCCAAAATCAGGCTATTGGATAAAAGAGCTGGTTGCTCCAGAAGGGTTTGCTGCCACTGATGAGGTTATTCCCTTTGAAATTAACCAACAGGGTGAGCAGGTCAAACTGATAGTACCCAACAAAAGGGGGCTTGGAACCATAAAGATTGTCAAACATGGTGAGGGTGAACGTTTGCCTGATGTTGTGTTTGCGATTTACCGTTCCTCAACAAACCAAAAGATCATGGAGCTTACAACCGGCAGAAATGGCCAGGCATCTCAGACCCTCCCCCTGGGCCACTATTATCTGCGTGAACTATCCACAGCTTCCGGTTACTCGCTATTAACCGGAAGCGTTTCTTTTACGCTGACAGCCCAAGGGGCAACAGTAGAGCTTCCTATTCAGAACCAAAAAGAGCCAGCGCCCGATGGCGGTAAAATCAAGCTAATGAAAAGGAGTACTGTGGATGGGTCTATGCTTTCTGGTGCTGTGTTTGGATTGTATCGAGCAGTGGATAATGTAAAACTGGGTGAACTTATAACGGACAGCACAGGGGTTGCTTTTAGTGATACTTTGTCTGAAACCCAAGAGGGATATTATCTTATGGAGCTGGCTGCACCGGCCAATTTCAAACTTGCTACAGATAAGATACCGGTAACAGTAAAAAATGGTATGACCGTGGAAGTGACCGTACATAACGAGCCTGACACAACGGTAGATAATTTCGGCAGACTTATGGTAGTTAAAAATGATGTGGATAGTGGAATTGGGCTTAAGGGCGCTACTTTTGACGTTTATCGGGCATCTGACAATGAAAGGATCGCACAAATCACTACCGATAAATATGGAGAGGCAGTACTGTCGTTACCAGCAGGTGAATTCTATCTCCGTGAAACCAAAGCACCCAACAACTATCGTTTGGACTCATCCATACTTCCATTTACCATAAGACCTACCGAGACAGTGATTATCAGGGTAACCAACAGACTGATACGAAGTTATAGCCCAAACCAAGATAGCGATGATTTTTCAAGTGAGGTGAAAATTGTTAGCGCTGACTCGACTTTCGTCCCTTTGGAACTTGAGCCAATCCTATTGCCGCAGACTGGGGAAGCATATCCCATCCGTTCCTATGTCGTAGCCGGTGCTTGCTTTATGTTTGCGGCAGGCTGCTACTGGTTTGTATGTAGGAAGGGAAACAAGGTATCGTGAGATTTCAGTAATTGACCAAAATACAGGTTTGTACGAATGTTGATGATACCCACCAATTATGGCCCCAGCTTTATTGGTTTATTATACGAGCATTCATATCCGCTATTAGCTCTAATCCCCAATCTTTGATTGCCTTTAGAGCCGGAATTAACCTTTTGCCGGTTTCTGTAACGGAATATTCAACATGAGGAGGTATTTCGGAATACTGCTTGCGCTGTATCAGACCATATCCCTCAAGCTCTTTTAAAGATCGGGTGAGCATAATATTGGTGATACCGTCTAATTTTCTTTTCAATTCATTGTATCGTAATTCTGATTGTGATAGATGCCATAAGATAGGCATCTTCCATTTTCCGCCAATAATATTCAATGAATATAGAACCGGACAATTATTACTGAATACTTTTTTCTTGTTCAATGCAAAAACTCCATCAAGGCACAAAAATGTGCGTACTTGTTATTTTGATTCTTTCATCTATAATCTTAAGTAGATTATTAAAATTTGTAAAGGGGTATATATATGCAGGTAATTGCTATTAATGGCAGCCCACGAAATAACAAAAATACAGCTACACTCTTAAACGAAGCACTGAAAGGAGCCCAGTCTACAGGAGCAAGGACAAAGTTAGTTCACCTTTACGATTTGACTTATAAAGGATGTGTAAGTTGTTTTGTTTGTAAGAAAAAAGGACAAACACAATTGGGCCGATGTTTTATGCAAGATGACTTAACTGAGGTTCTTGGTCAGATACTAGAAAGTGATGCGTTGATTATGGGATCACCTATTTACTTTGGTGATGTGACTGGAGCAATGCGTTCCTTTATGGAAAGGCTATATTTTTCCAATCTATCCTATGATAGTACTGTAAATCGTTCTATCTGTGAAAAAAGCATTGCATCCGCGTTCATCTATACGATGGGTGTTACGGCCGAGCAAATGGAACAGATCGGTTATCGGACAATGTTTAATCACCATGAACACTATATGAAGCTTCTAAATGGAAAGGTTGAACAGCTTGTCTCTTACGATGCTTACCAATTTAGCAATTATTCTGATTATGCCGCATCAAATTTTGATGCAATACATAAGGCAAAGGTGTACGCAGAACAATTTCCGATTGACTGTCAACAGGCTTTTGAATTGGGCCAAAGAATAGTCCAATAATCTAACAGAAAACCAACTTATCATAAAACGATGCCCCATAGCAAGCAGCTATGGGGCATCGTTACGCTTACTAATTAAGTAAAGTATATACAAAAGGGCGCTAAAACACAAATTTTTAGTTTCACATACAACTAACATAAAGGGGTGAATTGAGGATATCTACTCAAGCACCTCCTTTTCGTGGTTTTGATATAGATTTACTTTTTATGTTAGCGTCTGTTACCTAGACTGTATGTGTGATATAATTAAGAATATTTAGCTTGTAAATTGGAATTTGTGAGAGGGAAAAGAATATGGCAAATGAAAAGGCTTCATTCAAAGAATTTCTATCCGCAGTTGCGCCAGAACACCAAGCGTTTGTAGAGAAACTTAATGAAAAACTTATTGACCAGGGCTGTGACCTTGTAATCAAGGAAGCAAAAAGCGGTTATGCTGCTTCATACCAAATGAAGAAGAAAACAGTAATGAATTGGGTGTTTCGCAAGGCTGGAGTTTTAGCACGGATTTACGGTGACAATGCTGGCAAGTATGAGGATACAATCGCTTCTCTGCCTGCTGATATGCAAAAGAAAATGATTACTTCTCGTGACTGCAAAAGACTGATTGACCCTAATGCTTGTAGCGATACCTGTGTTAAAGGTTTTGTTTATGCCTTGAATGGCGACACACATAAGAAATGCCGTAATGACGGAATGTTTTTCTTGCTGACAAATCAAAC
>CAYNCW010000109.1:0-8437 GCA_964395635.1 uncultured Oscillospiraceae bacterium | reverse complement strand
TTCCAAATTCACTGTCGCGCCCCCCACGGGGAGCGTGGATTTAAATCCGGTCAAACAAGTAGCCACTTCCTACGGCTTCGGTCGCTCCCCCCACGGGGAGCGTGGATTTAAATTTTCCCTTGGGAAGATGATGAAAATATCCCTGAATGTCGCTCCCCCCACGGGGAGCGTGGATTTAAATCGCACATCAAGGTACTTCTACGGGGGATGGGGGATCGCTCCCCCCACGGGGAGCGTGGATTTAAATTATGTCTCTGGTGGCTTCACTTAAGGTGCTTAAAGGTCGCTCCCCCCACGGGGAGCGTGGATTTAAATGCCTGATGATGCAGGAATATGTTAAAGGACGAAGTCGCTCCCCCCACGGGGAGCGTGGATTTAAATGTGTTTAGAATGGAAATCATAATGGACGAAAACGTCGCTCCCCCCACGGGGAGTGTGGATTTAAATGTATGCGTGGCTACTGGTCAGGCAAACGCGGAAGTCGCTCCCTCCACGGGGAGCGTGGATTTAAATAACCAAAAAAGGGGGGATACTGTATGGCTGAATACGTCGCTCCCTCCACGGGGAGCGTGGATTTAAATCTGGGACGAAACAAAAGCCCTAATGTTAACCGGTGCGTCGCTCTCTCCACGGGGAGCGTGGATTTAAACACCAGCGCGAAGATAGAAGTTTGTGAGAGTGAAGGTAGTGTCGCTCCCCCCACAACGAGCGTGGATTCAAAATCGCAGCATCAATGAAACAACCACTTCTATCAACCCCAACAAGTATCTCCAAACAATTAGCCACTAAAAAAAGACCGTTCTCAAAAAAACGAGTATCGGTCTTTTTTATATATTAACATAGAATTACACAATATATAGTATAGAATGGCACTTGCTATGCCACATTTACCCTGTTATATTGCAATTGCTCTTAGGAACACTGTTTATATTGCCAAATAACAGGGGGCTTATAAAAAATGCGAAAAAACGCCTTTGCTATGTGTTCCCAAGCGTTTGGAGGCGGACTTGCCTATGGCCTTTTGGAAATCGCTTGGCGGGGATACACACACATCAGCATGTTGTTTTTGGGTGGTATCTGTTTTATAGCGTTGTGGAATTTATCCAAGCTTCACTGTGGACTAATGCTTAAATGTTTGTTTGGTGCCACGCTGATTACATCTCTGGAATTTTTAATGGGTTGTATTGTAAACCTATGGCTGGATTTGGCTGTATGGGACTACTCACAGGAAGTATGCCAGCTTATGGGGCAGGTGTGCATACGGTATTTTCTGTTGTGGTATAGTTTATGTTTACTCATTATTCCGTTGTGTCAAATCATTAGAGAAAAGCGAGGCCGGTTTGTACGTGTATGGGGAGCCATTACTAACTGGCACTCACTGCGGGGATAACAAAGGGGGAGACCATCGGATGGTCTCCCCCTATTTATATATTTTTTTATCCCACCAACCTGATTACTAAGGCCAAATTACAGTACATCCCAAATTGTTTAAAAGCTCACTAGGCAGCGCCTTGTCTGTGATAATTAGATTTATATCCTTTGTGGTACAGGTGCTGCTAAAAAAGTGTAGCCCAAACTTAGAATGGTCGCACAACAATATCTTCACCTTTGCCCCAGAAATCATAGCCCGCTTTATGTAAGAATTTTCTTCCACCGTTTCGGTAATCACACCAGTTTCAGAAACCCCACAGCAAGAAATAAACGCATAGTCAACGGTATAATTTTCAATAGCCTTTACTGTTCGGCTCCCTATCAGCGCCGACCCGTTTTTTATGGTACCACCAGTACATATCACATTAAATCCACCAATTTCACTCAACACACTCAAGGTGGGTATCCCGTTGGTAATAATGGTTAACCCAAGTTTACTGTCCAACAATTCTGCAAGAAAGCACACTGTTGAACTGCTGTCAAAAAATATGGTGGACCCTTTTTTTATGTACTTCAGTGCCTGTCTTGCGATAATTTCTTTTGCAGATCTGTTTACATTAACTCTTAGCAACAATGGCTTGTCGCTATTTTTACTGCTCAATATGGTGGCTCCGCCACGCACCCGCATGATAAGTCCATCGGCTTCCAGTTCGGCCAAATCCCTGCGAATTGTTGACCCGCTGGAATATAGCTTTTTACAAAGGGAATCGACAGTCGCGGTAGTATTCTCCTTTAAAATTTCTATAATCTTTTCCTTGCGTTCGTATGTCAGCATCCAATCACCTTTTATGATTAATTTTGAGCAATTCTAATTGAAATAGTAAACCAATACAATTATTTTGTCAATATTAACGCCACATGTTTACATGTTTTTAGATAATCAGTACAATAGACTCATGCAGAAATGAAGCAATCACAAGTGTTTTATTCCAAGTGGCTTTGCCTACAAACCCGCTATATACATGTAAAGGTATGCAGTTTTATGCCTGTATTGTCTATAGCAGTAAAAAATATAAAGGGGTTGGATGTTATGAACGAACAACAATTAAGAGAACAAATCTGCGATATTTGCAACAAGATGTGGCAACTGGGTTGGGTAGCAGCAAACGACGGCAACATAACTGTCAAGCTTTCTGATACTCATTTTCTCGCTACACCCACCGGAATAAGCAAATCGTTTATCAAACCTGATATGCTGCTTAAGGTAGACAATACAGGTGCTGTTATAGAGGGGAAGGAAGGGCTTAAGCCTTCCAGCGAAATCAAAATGCATCTCAGATGCTATGAAAAAAGGCCGGACATCAGCGCTGTTGTCCACGCCCATCCCCCAGGAGCAACAGGTTTTGCAGTGGCCCACAAATCTATGGATATGTATAACATGATAGAATGTGTTGCTGCAATCGGCTCAGTTCCCCTCACACCCTACGGTACCCCTTCCACAGTAGAGGTACCAGATGCCATAGAGCCCTACCTGGAAGAGCATGATGTGCTGCTGCTGGAAAACCATGGCGCTTTGGCTGTGGGCGTTGATTTGCTCACAGCCTACTACCGAATGGAAAGCCTCGAGCTTTGGGCAAAAATAACAATCAACGCCACTATTTTGGGTGGTTCCCAAGATATTTCCAAGGAAAATATTGATAAGCTTATCAATCTGCGTTCTTACTATAAAGTAACAGGTAGGCACCCGGGTTATAAAAAATATTAAGAATATGGGGATGTATTATGAAACAAGTCTTAGCCTTTGACTTTGGTGCATCTAGCGGACGGGCAATTCTAGGGAAGTTAAAGGACGGCAGAATAGAATTTGAGGAAATCCACCGCTTTCCAAATGATCCTGTGGCGCTGAATGGTACACTGTATTGGGATGTATTGAGATTGTTTTTTGAGATAAAGCAAGGGCTCTTAAAAGCGCAAAGCTGTGGCGGTTTTGATAGTGTAGCCATCGATACCTGGGGCGTAGATTTCGGACTTTTGGATAAACAGGGCAAACTGCTGGAAAACCCTGTACATTATCGGGACACTAGGGTAAACGGCATGATTGAAGAAAGCCTTACATATATAGACAAATACGAATTCTTTCAGGAAACAGGAAACCAGTTTATCGAAATCAACACCGTTTACCAGTTGCTTTCTCTGGTGAAAAACAGAAAGCATCTCCTGGAAAGAGCCGATAAACTCCTCTTTATGCCGGATCTGTTTCAGTATTTCCTAACAGGAAAAAAAGCAAGCGAATACTCTATTGCATCCACATCCCAGCTACTGAACTGCCAAACCAGATCCTGGTCCGAAAAGGTTATGGATACACTGGGCATTCCCAGGCATATCTTTTGTGATGTCATTGAAAACGGCACAGTGCTAGGGGAACTATCCCACCAACTATGCTCCGAGCTGTCGCTGCCAAAAGCAAATGTTATCACCGTTGCCTCCCACGATACCGCAAGTGCTTTGGTTGCTGTCCCAACAGAAGAAACAGACTTTTTGTTTCTATCCTGCGGCACATGGTCCTTAATGGGCACCGAGCTCACCAGCCCCATCCTCACCAAAGAGGTTATGGAAAAGGGCCTGACAAACGAAGGCGGCTATGGCAATACCATTAAATTCCTCAAGAACATCATTGGCCTTTGGCTCATTCAGGAAAGCAGAAACCACTGGCATCGCCAAGGCAATGTATACAGCTTTTCTGAGATCGATGAACTTGCCCAAAGCTGTCAGGGCGGCCGGTGCTATATCGATGTAGACAGCCCGGAGTTTGGTCTACCCGGCGATATACCCAGCCGTGTAGTGGAATACTGCCGAAAAACAGGCCAATATATTCCCCAAGCCCACGGCGAGATTGCCCGGTGCATTTACGATAGCCTTGCCCAAAAATATGCCCAAACCAAGGGAGAAATTGAAAGGATAACCGGCAAGCAGTATAAGGTTCTCCACGTCATTGGCGGGGGAGCCAAAAGCAAACTGCTTTGCGCTCTGACAGAACAATACTGTCAATGCACAGTGTTGCCGGGGCCCACTGAAGCAACAGCTTTGGGCAATATTGCAACCCAGCTTATTGCCACAAACCAAATCAAAGACATTAAAACTGCCCGCCAAATTATCAAAAATTCAATGAATGTAGGAGGAGTACTATGCGTTACCCCAAAATAGGGATTAGACCAACAATTGATGGACGTTGGGGCGGTGTTCGTGAAAGCCTGGAAGAACAGACTATGAATATGGCAAAAGCCGCCGCAAAGCTTATTTCCCAAAAGGTTACCTATCCTGATGGAACCAAGGCCGAATGTGTAATTGCACCAACCACCATAGGCGGCGGCCTGGAAGCCGCACAGTGCGCCGAATACTTTTCCACACAAAATGTATGTGCAACCCTTACTGTAACCCCCTGCTGGTGTTATGGCAGCGAAACAATGGATATCGACCCCTCAACCATAAAAGCAGTCTGGGGCTTTAATGGAACCGAACGCCCCGGCGCTGTATACCTGGCAGCGGTTATGGCCGCTCACGCACAAAATGGCTTGCCTGCCTTTTCTATCTACGGCGAGAATGTGCAGGATGCAGGCGATACCTCTATTCCAGCTGATGTGGAGGAAAAAATACTCCGCTTTGCCCGGTGCGCAGTTGCTGTGGGCTCCATGAGAAACAAAGCTTATGTTAACCTGGGTTCAGTATCTATGGGCATAGCGGGCTCCTATCTGGATGCGGGTATGTTCCGCAAATATTTTGGTTTGCGGCCAGAATGGGTGGATATGACCGAGATTTTACGCCGCATCCATCAATCCGATTTTGATGCCGGCGAATATGAAAAAGCCTTCGCATGGACCAAGGAAAACTGCCAAGAGGGTCCCGACTTTAACAGCCCCCAAAAGAAGCACTCCCATGAGGCAAAAGCGAAGGAATGGGAGTTTGTTGTAAAAATGACCCTTGCCTGCAAGGATATACTGCAAGAACGCAACGCCATTGCCGGCGGTTTCCAAGGGCAAAGAATGTGGACCGACTGGCTGCCCAACGGCGACTATACCGAAGCAATCCTCAATTCCTCCTTTGACTGGAACGGAAAGCGCCAGCCGGTTATCTTTGCCACAGAAAACGATACCCTAAACGCCATGGCCATGCTCTTTGGGCATCTGCTGACAGGCACAGCCAGCATCTTTGCCGATGTCAGAACCTATTGGAGCAACCAAGCAGTAGAACGGGTGAGTGGGAAAAAGCTGGAGGGGCCCGCAGCAAAGGGATTCATCCATCTAATTAACAGTGGTGCAGCAGCGTTGGACGGCACAGGCCTGGCCGGTGGCAAAATCAAACCCTGGTGGGAGGTTGAAGAGCAGGATATACAAAACATGCTCAGCGCCACCGACTGGTGCCCTGCTAATCTGGATTACTTCCGTGGCGGCGGCTTTAGCTCTCATTGGAAAACACAGGCGGAAATGCCGGTAACCCTTATCCGGATGAACAATATAGACGGCATCGGCCCTGTATTACAAATTGCCGAGGGTGATACCGTTTTACTGCCTGATGATGTCCACAACACCCTGGATCAAAGAACCGACAAAACCTGGCCCACAACATGGTTTGTCCCGCGCCTTGGAGCAAAAGGCTTTGAAAGTGTATACAAGGTTATGGCAAACTGGGGTGCCAATCACGGATCCTTTACCTACGGCCACATTGGTAAAGATTTGATTACCCTGGCAAGTATGCTTAGAATCCCTGTATCCTTACACAATGTGGAAGATAACGATATTTTCCGCCCCCACAGTTTCTCCGCCTTTGGCACAAAGGATCTGGAGAGTGCAGATTTTACCGCTTGCAAAACCTATGGCCCACTTTACAGATAATTCCCCCTCTATTCACAGCCTGTAGTCATAACCGAAAAGATGATAACACAGAAAGGGTAGATGAAAATGGCAAGAATGATTTTAAACGAAACCAGTTATTTTGGGAAAGGCTGTATCAGCGAAATCGTAACCGAGGTCACAGCGCGTAACTTTAAAAAAGGCTTGATTGTCACCGACAAGGAGCTTGTCAAATTTGGGGTAGCCAAAAAGGTAACCGATTTGCTGGACGCTGCCCAGCTGCCCTATGTCATCTATGATGACGTAAAGGCAAACCCCTCTGTGGACACCATTAAAAATGGGGTAGACTGTTTTAAACAAAATGGCGCCGATTACATGATTGCCATTGGCGGCGGCTCTCCTATCGACACAGCAAAGGGCATCGGCATTATCGTCAACAACCCTGAATTCGCAGATGTTACCAGCCTGGAAGGGGTTGCACCCACAAAACAAAAAAGCATTCCCCTTATTGCAGTGCCTACAACGGCAGGAACCGCAGCAGAGGTTACCATCAACTACGTTATCACCGATGAAGAAAAGAAACGCAAATTTGTTTGTGTAGATCCCCACGATATACCAGTGGTTGCAGTAGTGGATAGCGATATGATGAGCACAATGCCAAAAGGCCTTACTGCGGCCACAGGTATGGATGCCCTTACCCATGCCATTGAAGGATACATAACAAAAGGCGCCTGGGAATTAACCGACACACTGCACCTTAAAGCAATTGAGCTGATTTCCCGCTCCCTGCGCAAGGCAGTGGAAGGGGACAGTGAAGGCCGCGAAGGTATGGCTTTGGGCCAATACATTGCCGGGATGGGATTCTCTAACGTAGGTCTTGGAATCGTACACTCTATGGCACATCCCCTTGGCGCAGTCTATGATACCCCCCACGGTATTGCCAACGCCATCATCCTGCCCACAGTTATGGAATACAACGCACCCTGCACCGGGGAAAAATACCGCGAGATCGCAGTGGCAATGGGTGTTGACGTAACAGGAATGTCCCAGGATGAATACCGAAAAGCTGCTGTTGACGCGGTGAAAAAGCTGTCCATAGACGTGGGTATTCCCGAAAAGCTCACCGCAGTGGGGGTAAAAGAAGAGGATCTGGCATTCCTCAGCGAATCTGCCTTTGGGGATGTTTGCACCGGCGGCAACCCAAAAGACCCCAGCGTGGAGGATATTTTGGCGTTGTACAAAAAGCTTATGTAGAGGTGCCACATGCTAAAAAACATACCCAAAATCCTCGCTCCTGATCTTTTGAAGATACTAATGGAGATGGGGCATGGCGATGAACTTGTCATTGCAGACGGAAACTTTCCATCTGCGCGAATCGCCCAAAGACTGGTGCGCCTGGATGGCCACAACGTCCCGGAGATTTTAGACGCAATCCTCCAATTTTTCCCCCTGGATAGCTATAGCGAATACCCTGTTACGTTAATGGAGGTTGTAAAAGGCGATACGGTAGTACCTGTGATTTGGGATGAATTTAAGGAAATCATCGCAAAACATGAACCGGCAAAAATCCAGCAGATAGAGCGGTTTGCTTTTTATGAGCGTGCCCAAAAAGCCTACTGCGTAATTGCAACCGGCGAACAAGCGCTATACGCCAATATTATTTTAAAAAAAGGTGTTGTTACATAAAAGTGGCATTGTCCCAACCCCACTTGCAAACAGAGCCACTGTTTGCAAGTGGGGGGCGATGCCCGCAAATCCCACAGGTGGCAAGTAGATTTTCTACCGCCCAATGGGGCGGCACACACAACAAAAACTGTGTGACATAATCTTTGCGGGGGGTGATGATTTTGGGAGAGGTTATTCTAACTATGCGTGCTGTAACCAAAGCCTTTGCCGGGGTAAAGGCCTTAAAAAATGCCTCTTTTGAACTGCAGCGTGGAGAGGTCCACGCGCTGATGGGGGAAAACGGGGCGGGCAAATCCACCTTGATGAAAATTTTAACCGGCATTTATAGTATGGACTCAGGCAACATTCAGTACCAGGGAAAAGAGGTTGCCTTTAAAAACCCAAAGGATGCCAAAGAAAACGGAATTGTAATCGTTCATCAAGAGCTGAATATGATGAACCATTTAACGGTTGCCCAAAATATTTTTATTGGTCGCGAAAGCATGAAGCTTCGCATCTTCACCGATGATGACGAAATCAACAAAAAATCAGCG
>CAYNCW010000108.1:0-8483 GCA_964395635.1 uncultured Oscillospiraceae bacterium | reverse complement strand
AAGCGGGCAATGTGATTCTGTTTATTGATGAGGTACACAATATTGTTGGGGCCGGGGATTCCGAAGGCTCAATGAACACTGCCAATATTCTCAAGCCCGCCCTTTCCCGTGGTGAGCTGCAGGTAATTGGCGCCACAACCTTTAACGAATACCGCAAGCATATTGAAAAGGATGCTGCCCTTGAGCGCCGCTTCCAACCGGTAAAGGTGGAAGAGCCTTCCATAGCTGATGCCATCGAGGTTATCCGCGGCGTTAAAGACTATTACGAGAAGTTCCATAGAGTTAAGGTTACCGACAACATTGTGCGCAACGCCGTCGTGTTGGGCGAACGGTATATCACCGACCGCTTTTTGCCGGATAAGGCTATTGACCTATTGGATGAAGCTTGCTCCTGTGCTACCCTGAAGAATCCTTACCTGGCTGAATACGATAGCCTGAATAAGGAGCTTAAGCAGTATCTGGAGGAAGAGGAAGAAATGGAGTCCTCCACCGGAGAACCTGATTACCAGCGGATTGCTCAAATTCGGGGTGAAAAGATCCGGGTGAATGAGCGGCTAAAGACCATTGAGCCAATGGCCTTGGGCTGTGAGGTGACTGACGACGACCTGGCAAAGGTTTTGGAGCTGTGGACCGGTATTCCTGCCAGTAAAATTCGGGAATCCGAAATGCGCAAGGTGGCAGGTCTTGAAAATGTGCTGAAAAAGCACATTATTGGCCAGGAAGAAGCAGTGGAGCTGGTGGCAGCAGCTGTTCGTCGTTCTCGTGTGCAGATAACCACCCGCAGACGCCCTGCGTCCTTTATCTTTGTGGGGCCCACTGGCGTGGGCAAAACCGAGCTGGTAAAGGTGTTGTCCAAAGAGCTGTTTGACACAGCAGATCCTCTGGTACGCCTGGATATGTCCGAGTTTATGGAAAAGCACTCGGTATCCAGAATTATCGGATCCCCTCCCGGATATGTGGGATATGACGAAGCGGGTCAGCTTACTGAAAAAATCCGCCGCAGGCCCTATTCTGTGGTATTGTTTGATGAGATTGAAAAAGCACATCCGGATGTTATGAATATTCTGCTGCAAATTCTGGACGAAGGCAAAATTACCGATGCCCAGGGCAGAGCAGTGAATTTTGAAAACACAGTAATTGTTATGACCTCTAATGCAGGCAGTCATCTCAAATCCTCTTCCTTTGGCTTTACCCGTCAGGACCAGCAGGTGGAAAAGGAACGGGCTATGAAGGCTCTACGGGAGTTTTTACGGCCTGAATTTATCGGCAGGGTTGATGAGGTGGTTGTATTCCGCGCATTGGATAAAGAGGATTATAAGAGAATAGCAGCCCTTATGTTGGATGAACTGAAAGAACCTCTTTCCGAAAAAGGGATTGTGTTCACCTATGACGACAGCTCTCTGGAAGCCATTGCCCAACAGGCTTTTGGCGAAAAAAGCGGAGCCAGGGATCTGCGTAAGGTTATACGCAAGCAGGTAGAGGATAAAATCGCAAACCTGTTGGTGGATGAACCGGATAACCCGCCATCAGTGCTGTTGCTGCAGTGCCCGGATCAAACGCTCCAGCTGGCAACACAGAGAGAATAATTTTTCAAAAAGGTGAAGGATGCGCCAGCCGCATCCTTCCTTTGCGAAGCCAAAAGATAGCTAAAACCTACATAGTGTATACAATGTTTGCTGCCGCTAAGGGCTTGCCTGATGGCGCATTGACGCAAATAGGTATAAAAAACAACCATTGGAAGGGGAAATACAGTTGACAATCAAGAAGTTCAAACGCTTTATCAGCATTATTGCACTTTTGGCTGTAGGTATGTCGGTAATGAGCGGCTGCGGCGGAAACGACCAATCCAGCTCTTCGGAGGAAGAGGTTTCCGGCGGAGAGACTGCTCCAGAAGAATCGGCAACCACAACCATTGATTTAACCGACGAGTATAAAACCAACATGCTGCAATACCAACAGCCTGGTGAAGACGCAGTGATTGCTTTGATGGAAACCTCTATGGGCAATATTCGCATTGCATTGTATCCACAAATTGCACCCAAGACTGTGGAAAACTTTGTTACCCACGCTCAAGAAGGGTATTACAACGGTATGATCTTCCACCGGGTTATCGATTCCTTTATGATCCAATCCGGAGACCCAACCGGCACCGGATACGGCGGCGAAAGCATTTATAAAAATGAAGCCGGTGAATCCTTGTATTTTGAGGATGAATTCAGTGATAAGCTGTTTCATTTCCGTGGGGCATTGTCTATGGCCAATCCCGGCAGACCCAATTCCAACCAAAGCCAGTTCTTTATTGTACAGGCAAAAGAATTGGGCGTATCCGAAGCAGATTTGGCTGCACAAGGGTATCAGCCTAACCAAAAAGACAAATTTTTAACCGATGCCCTCACCAGCATGGGTTACCCCAAGGATGCTATTGCGGCATATATCAAAGAGGGCGGCACACCTATGTTGGATGGTCGTCACACTGTTTTTGGTATGGTGTTGGAAGGCATGGATACAGTTGATGCCATCGCAGCTACCAAAACAGGTAGCGGTGATAAACCCATAACCGATGTGGTAATCAATAAGGTAACAATAGAATAAGCCGGAATGCAGCCCAATTACTGTACTGTGTCCGGCACACCCGGTTTTTTCACAGTTACGGGACAAAGAGCAGCATTGTTTTTTCAATGTTGCTTTTTTATGCGCTAAAAAAATATATCAATTTAGTATTGCATATTTATAAATAATAATGTATAATAATCCAAAGTTCGGCCAAAGCAAACAGATAGTTTGGGAGGATATACTATGCCAAAAAGAACAGATATTGACAAAATACTCATCATCGGTTCCGGCCCCATCATCATTGGGCAGGCATGTGAGTTTGACTATTCCGGCACTCAGGCCTGTAAAGCGCTGCGCAGCTTGGGATATCAGATTGTGCTGGTGAATTCCAATCCAGCAACCATTATGACCGACCCAGAAACAGCAGATATCACCTATATCGAGCCACTCAATGTAAAGCGCCTTACCGAAATCATCGATAAGGAGCGGCCGGATGCAGTGCTGCCCAACTTGGGTGGACAATCTGGGCTGAATCTCTGCCTAGAGCTTGCCAAAGCCGGCGTTTTGGATCAATACAACGTAAAGGTTATCGGTGTGGATCTGGACGCCATCGAGCGGGGCGAGGACCGAATTGCCTTTAAAGAGCAGATGGGTATACTGGGTGTGGAAATGCCCCGGAGTGCACCGGCCTATTCGGTAGAAGAAGCTATGGAAATTGCCCACCAGCTGGGTTACCCGGTGGTTATCCGCCCGGCCTATACCATGGGGGGTTCCGGTGGTGGCTTCGTCAAGGATGATGACGAGCTGGAGACGGTGGTAAGCAGGGGTATCAGCGCCAGCATGGTTGGCCAGGTATTGGTGGAGGAATCCATCCTTGGCTGGGAAGAGCTGGAACTGGAGGTAGTGCGGGATCATACCGGCAAAATGGTTACAGTTTGCTTTATAGAAAACATCGATGCCTTAGGTGTACATACCGGCGACAGCTTCTGTTCCGCACCCATGCTCACCATCTCCCAGAGTGTACAGGATAGACTCCAGGAGATTGCCTATCGCATTGTAGAATCCATCGGAGTTATCGGCGGAACCAACGTACAGTTTGCCTATGAACCCAAAAGCGACCGCATTGTGGTCATAGAAATTAACCCAAGAACCTCCCGGTCGTCGGCGCTGGCTTCCAAAGCCACCGGTTTCCCCATAGCGCTGATTTCCGCCATGCTGGCCGCTGGAATGACCTTGGAGGAAATCCCTTATTGGAAAGACGGCACACTGGACAAATACAAGCCCTCCGGCGATTATGTGGTTATCAAATTTGCCCGTTGGGCCTTTGAAAAATACAAAGGCTCGGTGGATAAGCTGGGTACCCAGATGAAGGCTGTGGGCGAGGTTATGAGCATTGGCAAAAACTACAAAGAAGCCTTCCAAAAAGCAATTCGCAGCTTAGAAATTGGCCGCCATGGCCTTGGCTTTGCCAGAGATTTTCACCAGAAATCCCTGGAGGAGCTGCTGGAGCTGTTGAAGGATGCTTCCAGTGAGCGGCAATTTATTTTGTACGAAGCGATTCGCAAAGGGGCGGATTTGGATAAGCTGTATCAGCTCACCCATATCAAACCCTGGTTCTTGCAGCAGATGAAAGAGCTGGTGGAGCTGGAAGAGAAGCTACTCTCCTGCAAAACCTTGGATCAAGTATCCCCAGAACTTCTAACAAAAGCAAAGCAAGATGGTTTTTCAGACAAATATTTGGCAAAGCTGTTCAGCTGTGAGGAAGGTGCTGTGCGGGAAGCCAGAACAGCATTACAGGTAGTGGAGGGCTGGGAACCGGTGCCGGTAAGCGGTGTGAACAATGCTGCATACTACTTCTCCACCTATAACCAAAAGGATATTTCGCCTGCACCCACCAACCGGCCAAAGGTTATGATTTTGGGTGGCGGCCCCAACCGTATCGGACAGGGAATTGAGTTTGACTACTGCTGTGTACACGCGGCATTCACCCTGCGGAAATTGGGCTTTGAAACCATTATTGTCAACTGTAATCCAGAAACAGTATCCACCGACTACGATACCTCGGATAAGCTGTATTTTGAGCCCCTTACAGTGGAAGATGTACTGGCAATCTACCAAAAAGAGAAGCCGGTGGGGGTTATTGCCCAATTTGGCGGCCAAACACCGCTGAATTTGGCAGCCGAGCTGGAAAAGCTGGGTGTGCGGATATTGGGTACATCCCCTCACACCATTGATATGGCAGAGGATAGAGATCATTTCCGGGCCATGATGGATAAGCTGGGTATTCCCATGCCCAAGGCTGCTATGGCCGCCAATTTGGAAGAAGCGTTGGCAGCCGCTAAGGATATCTGGTATCCCATTATGGTGCGCCCCTCCTATGTATTGGGTGGCGCTGGTATGAGAGTGGTTCACAACGACGAAGAGCTTACCCGGTATATGCAAAACGCTGTGGGCATCTCCAAAGAGCGGCCCATCCTCATCGACCGGTTCTTGCAGGACGCTCTGGAAGTGGAAGCAGACGCCATCAGCGATGGCACCAACGCCTTTGTTCCGGCGGTTATGGAGCATATCGAGCTTGCCGGAGTGCATTCGGGGGATTCTGCCTGCGTGCTGCCGTCGGTTAGCATCAGCCCTCAGCACCTTGCCACCATTAAGGAATACACCAGGAAGATTGCAGTAGAAATGGGCGTTTGCGGACTAATGAACATCCAATATGCTATTGCCAACGGCAAGGTATATATTTTGGAGGCCAATCCCAGAGCATCTCGGACTGTGCCACTGGTATCCAAGGTTTGTGGCATCAGCATGGTGCCTGCCGCTGTGCGGATTATCATGGGTTCAGTCACCGGTGAGCAGTTTGACTTTGGCAGCTTGCAGGAAAGCAAGGTGAAGTACTACGGGGTAAAAGAAGCGGTGTTCCCCTTCAACATGTTCCCAGAAGTAGATCCCCTGCTGGGGCCTGAGATGCTCTCCACCGGTGAGGTGCTGGGCCTTTCGGAAAGCTTTGGTGAGGCGTTCTATAAATCTCAAGAAGCGGCAAAGATGATTCTGCCCCATAGCGGCACTGCATTTGTCAGCGTAAATGATGGGGATAAAAAAGACCTGGAAGAAATTGGCAAGGTTCTTGCTGATTTGGGCTTTACCATCTTAGCCACCAAAGGAACAGCAAAGCACCTGAAGTCTTTGGGGGTTGCCACCAAAACAGTGAATAAGCTTGGAGAAGGGGATGGCAATATTCTGGGCATGATAGCAAATGGTCAGGTGGCTATTATTGTTAACACACCCTCCGGCAGCCAAAGCGCCCAGGACGACAGCTATATCCGTAAGGCAGCTATCAAACACAAGGTAGCCTATGTAACCACCATGGCTGCGGCAAAGGCAGCACTGAAAGGCATCGCCGACACTGTGGACAAAGGTGTGCAGGTGAAGTCTTTGCAGGAATACCACGCTACCCTGGAAAAATAACCCACCCATATTATCGATAAAGAAAGCTGCTGCTCACACATCCCAATGGATGAATGAGCAGCAGCCCTTTGTTATTTATACCCTTTTTTATGAGAACGCCATAGCCACAGCAAACAAAATACCAGTGTTGCTGCCGAAAGCATAAGGCCGGAGCGAAATCCAGGAGGATAGTACCGCATTTCAATTACATGGGAACCCTCTGATACAGGCAGTGCCAAAAATACATCTGCAAACCGGGCGGGGGTTACCGATTGGCCGTCTATCAAGACTCTCCACCCCGTATCATAGGGGATGGTTGTTGCCAACACACCATCCTGTGGGGCAGTGATGCGGCCGGTAACCTTGGTGTCGGTAAACTGGGTAAACTCCATAGCGTTTTGCTGCATCTGCTGTGCGAAGGCGGCCGCATTCTCCAAATCTAGTGCGTAAAAGTACGGGGGTGTTTCCAGCCGCACCTTGCTGGAAGTAACCAAGAAGCTCAGCAGTATACTCTCCTTATCCCCCAGGGTAAGAACCGAATTGCTGCGATAGGCAAAGGCTTTGTCTGCTATAGTGCGGCCATTTGCAACCGCCGAAGCGTTGGAATACCGTTTGTTGTATACCGGCAAAAAGGCGTAGGCTGCTTGTTTGTGGGGGTTTTGCAGCTGAAACTGTATTTGGCTAAGCTCTCCTTGGGCCCGGCGAGTATACTCCACATAGCCATCTCGTGCAACCATTTCCATATTGATGGGGGTGTTTTCTGCCACAGCAAGAGGGGTGAACAAAGAAGGGTTTGGGCTTTCCCACAGCCCTTGCACAATGCGGTTTTGTAGCACAAAAGGATCTTTGGTGTTGGTATCCACTGTCAGGGCTGCGCTGTCTGCAAAAAAGACCAAAGGCAAAGCGCTGTTGTTTTCGTATACCCCCATCTCCCCAACTTGGCTTATATGTGTATACCCTGGCCCCAATGGTTGATCCGAAAGGACATAGCGGATTCCCAACAACCCATTGGTCAAAGGGGTGTTGCGGGCAAAACGAAGCTCGTTGATAGTGCCGATATTGTAGCCAAGCTTTCGCAAAAATGCATTGAGGCTTTGGTGGGTGGTGGTGCTGTAGTGGGAGATGCTGTGGTAGTTCATAGCCAAACCACCGTTGGCGCTGCGCTGGGGCAATACCTCTATGCGGTAAACACCGGGATAGTTTTGCTGCACCGATTCCACGGCTGGTAAAACAACATTGCGGTAGGAATAAAAGCTCTGCCTGCTTTTAAATCCCATATGCTTATCCAATCCTTGGACCACCCCATAGGCATTGTATCCTGCTTCGGCTGTTACCAGCAGCAAAGCCAATGCAAGAACACCCGATGCCAGTTTAGGGTGCTTTTTTGTGGATATCATCAGCAGCAAAAGGGTATATGCCACTATTAGCGTTAGCCCCACTGCCAGCTGCTGGAGATGGACAAAGCTATGGCGTCGCAACCCAACCTCCATCATGAGCAAAAGAAAAATTGCACAGCCACTGCATATACCGGCTTTACTCAGGGTTTTCAGGTTGGCCAGCCCTCGCAGTGCAAGATACAAAAGCAAAAAGGTAAACACAAAGCTATATCGGGCGGGATACCAGGTGGGGTCCTCAAAGGCGTGCCAGGCAAGGTTTAAATATTCGCTGGAAAAACAAAGAAACATAAAGGTTATTAAGGTGCCAAACAATAGCTTTTCCCGCTTGGTAATTCCACGGCAGAAGAAAAACAGGATAGCCAGCAGCACAGCGGCGATGGTGCAATAAATGTTGGGCAATCCCGAATCGGTTAAGGAATCGTAAACACCGGGAATAAGCTTTGCGCCAAGATCGGTGATACCAATGCCCATCCGCCAACGCACTGGCAGATCCCACATGGATTCCTGGCCATTTTTTAACCCCAAAAAGGCGGGCAACAAAAGAAAGGCACACAGTCCTGCCGCCACCACAGCGGTAGCTATCAGCCGCCAAACAACCCTTAGATAGGCTTTTAGCTGACTGTTGGATGTAAAATACCGCACGGTTAGGTACAAAAAAGCAAAGATACCCACCATATAGCCAATATAGTAGCTGGTGAAAAATGTGTAAACCAGGCTGGCACACAGCAGAATAGGCTTCTTATTTTGCAAAAGATATTCCACACCCAACAAAACCAAGGGAAGTGCGGCAACTCCATCCAACCACATTAAATTTGAAGCGTACACCAAATTATAATCCATTAGCCCGTAAGCAGTTGATAGCAGCACCACCAGCCAAGCAGAAAGGTTTGGTGTTGTTTTTCGGGCAAATATAAAAAAGCAAAAACTACAAAGGCCTATTTTTAGCAGGGTCATAAGCAAAATAGCTTCGGTGATATAAGACAAGGGAAACAGCAAAACCAACAACACAAAAGGGCTGGCTGTGTAAAAAGCAATCAGCCCCAACATATTTAACCCCATGCCCATATCCCAGGATCGAAGAAGGCTGCC
>CAYNCW010000107.1:0-8493 GCA_964395635.1 uncultured Oscillospiraceae bacterium | reverse complement strand
TTCGTATACAAATGCGCCCAACTTTGCGTAGCATTTTTCAATATCCCATTGTGTTTGCTTAATCTGGTATCTAAGCTTGCTGTACTCCACAACCTCGTTGGTTTTTTGCCCGGCTACATCTGCCGCACTTTTTGCCTTAAACAACAAATCGTCAAAAATCTCATCAAACTTTCCCATAGTTGTAACCCCCGCTTTCTGTAATCGGTGTTTTTTTACATTATAGGCTGTACTCTGCTTTAGTACAAGGGGAATTTTGTGAATTTTGTGTAATCTTGGGATTCTATAAAGCTACAGCTCTTCCCCAATAAACTCCCTGAGCAAAGAATTTTGGGGAATGAACCGGTAATCCACCGAAGGAAATCTAGTAAGCCCCTGGAAAATCCTCTGAATTTCAGGGTATTGCTCATATTTTTCCCGATTGCCATCGCTGAGCAAGCTTTGCAGTAGATGGTGCCATACACAGACTTCGTAATCGATGGTATTGTCCATTTTCAAATCCACATCATCTCGGTATGGGTTAATGTTTACCCGCTCCCCTTCCAGCACATGGGCCCATTGCTCCAGTGTGGAAAGTGGTGGCCAGCCCCGGAACTTGTGATCCCGCACCATCCGCCGCATCAGGCGAATATCCTTTGGTATGAGGATTTCTTCCTCCCCGTTGATAAACTTTGTGCGCACACTGACATACATCCGGAAGATGTTTTCCCGGGGTATTTCAGACAACACTTCTGGATTTAGGGCATGGATGCCCTCCATAATCAAGATATCATTTTCGCCCAGCACAACATGGTGTTGATCAAGTATCTGCCTTTGATTGGCAAAATCATATACCGGCAGCTTTGACTCCCCTTGGTGCAGCAATTGGCCAAAACACCGGTTGAGCAGCTCCAAATCCAGTGCCTGGATAGACTCCATATCCGGTTTGCCATCCGGCAGCTTGGGGTAGTTTTCAATACCGGTAAAAAAATTGTCCATAGAAACAACCCTGGCGCCAACGCCGCAATCTATGAGACGATGTTTCAGCTTATGGGCAGTTGTGGTTTTGCCCGACGCAGAGGGGCCGCAAAGCAAAATAAACTTGTATTTGGGCATATTTTTTTGTATGGTTACTGCGGCAGAAAGCACCTGAGAATTGTAATACTCTTCGGATACCCGCACAAGCTCCTGGGGATTTTTCACAGCCTTTTCGGTGACATGAGCAATGTCCAAACGTGTGTATTTGGTTTCGTTGATTTCTCTCATATGTTCCACTCCTGAACTGCTGTTTTGCGGTCAAGTATTTCTGTGAACCGGGAGATATATTCGCTAGGGTATTTGAAGTTGAAAATACGCTGAATGTCTGTATCTCCACGGCACAGTTTGGTTACCGCTCCGGCTCCCACCGCCAAAATGGTGTGAGACTCCTCCATGCTGTAAATGTTGTAGATACCGGTATATCCTGGCAGGGTAAACCCGGTGTTTTCCAGGTTTTGCACCGTGCCCTTTTGCCTATAGAGATAATAGGGAAAATACCCGGCCTCATCAAATCGACTTTGGGCTTCCCACAACAGGGCATCCAAAGCAAGGGCGCTGCCGGAAAAAGCGTCATCCTGTTCCCGCAGGGTGGAGGAACGCTTTACGGTAAGTGTATGCAAGGTCAGATTTTCCGGCCGGAGAAACAGTACCTCTTTTAGTGTATGAGAAAAACTATTTTGTGTTTCTCCCGGTAATCCTGCAATTAAGTCCATATTGATGGCAGAAAAGCCCATTTCTCTAGCCAGATGAAAACTTTCCACCACCTGTGCGGCGGTATGGCGGCGGCCAATGGTCTTTAGGATAGTATCGTCCATGGTTTGTGGATTGATACTGATACGGTCAATACCAAATTCTCGCAAAACCGCCAGCTTTGCCCGGGTAATGGTATCCGGGCGCCCTGCCTCCACTGTATATTCTTTTAGGCCAGATAGGTCAAAGTGCTTTGCAACAGCCTGCAAAACTGTATGCAGCTGCTTTGGGTCCAAAGTGGTGGGTGTGCCTCCTCCCATGTAAACCGTTTTCAGCTGCATTCCCTTTTCTTTGGCAATGCGGGCAGTGGCTGCAATTTCTTCACAAAGCAGCGTTACGTAATCAGGCACCAAAGCCTGCATTTTATCCATAGCTGCACTGACAAAGGAGCAGTATAAGCAGCGGGTGGGACAAAAGGGTATGCTAATATATAAGCTGAAACTCTCCGGGGTATTGGCTGCCAGCACCTGCTGTTGGGCTTTGCCGGTGGCCAGTGTTAAATCCGCCTTTTGAGGGAGAACCAGATAGTCGTTGGTAAGCCGATTGTGAATTTGTTCACTTGTAAGCCCCTCCCGTTCCCATTGGCGGCACAGTCGCACCGGCCGAACACCGGTAAGGATGCCCCAGGGGGGACGAATGCCGGTGATCTCTTCAAGGACAGCATACAACAGCAGTGCAAGCTCCCGTTCTAGCCGCAGGGTATCTAGGTTGTTTAAAAATGCCCCACTGCGGCTGGCATTGCGACCTTGTATACAAGCGGATGCAGACAGGTGCACAGCCCCTTCGCTGGGTTTCATCGCTGTTAAAATTGTATCCTGATGGCCTTGCTCCTGGCTTTGGGTGCAAACCTGAAGCTTAATCCCCGGAAAAAACAACCTGACCGTACATTCCATCTCGTAAGCAAAGGTGTGGGATAGGCAGTATAATGTGGTCATTGGTTGATATACGGGTTGTTTTTCCGCTCGTGTTCCAGGGTGGTGGCATCACCGTGGCCGGGATATACGGTGTAGTTGCCGGGCAATGCTACCAACTTTGTCAAAGACTGCTTCATCACCTTATAGTCTCCGCCGTACAAATCACAGCGACCAATATCGTTTAAAAACAGGGTATCCCCAGAAAAGATCATATCTTCCACAATATAGCATACCCCGCCCTTGGTGTGGCCGGGAGTATCCAATACCTTGATCTGCAGCTCGCCAAGTTCCAGTATATCCCCATCCCCTACCCCTTTGGCGCCTGGTACAGGGAACTCTTTATCGGTCATCCCTCTGGCAGTGGCATAGCTTTTTTGGGTATCCTCCAGCTGCTCCATATCTCCTTTGCCAATATACAGCCCTATCTGAGGGAATTCTTCCCGCAGTTTGTTTACCCCGCCAATATGGTCGTGGTGGCCATGGGTTAACAGAATGTATTTGGGATTCAGGTTTGCTTTTGCAATCACTTCGGCCAGCTTTGCCGGCTGTGCACCGGGATCGATAATGGCACATTCTTTGGATGCAGACTCCAGCAGATAACAGTTGGTACCCAAAAACCCTACCGGTATTACGGTTACATTCATGGTGGTTCTCCTCCTTAAGATGTTTGGATTGTTCAAAGCCCGCTTACGGGTTGCGCGGGGCGGATAGTACTGCATCGCTATCCAACAAAATGGTTACCGGGCCGTCATTTACCAGCTCCACTTCCATATGGGCGCCAAATTCCCCCGTTACCACCTTTCCCTTTACAAGGCCCTTTACAGCATCTACAAACGCTTCGTACAGCGCCTGGGCCTGTTGCGGTGGCGCTGCATCGGTGAAGGATGGGCGCCTACCTTTGCGGCAGTTGGCATACAGGGTAAAGTTGGAGATAACCATACAGTCCCCCTGCACATCCTGAAGGGATAGGTTTAAGTTCCCGGCTTCATCAGCAAAGATGCGCAGGCCTGCCATCTTATCCGCCATCTTTTGGCAGATCTGTCTTGTATCATCTGGGCAAATCCCCACCAGCACCACCAACCCCGGGCCGGTACTGCGCTGCTCTGCGCCATCGATAACTACAGCTCCTCGGGATACTCTTTGCAAAATAAGCCGCACAGTATTCCTCCTTTTTTCTCTGTCTTTTTCATCAGTTTACTGCACTGTGCGGGTAACATTGCGGACACCTTTTATCTTCATCAGGTTGCTGATGATATGGTGCAGCTGGGCCAGGCTGGAGATACCAAAGGTTATCTGGATAGAGGTTTGGTCATCCGGCTGTTCCTTGGCCACCAGGGAATACACCGGTAGGCGCATATTGTTTAGCGCCACACTCACATCCACCAGCAGGCCGGGGCGGTCTTTGCCAAAGATATCCACAGTGGATTTAAAGGTTTCACTTCCGGTATTTTGCGCCCATTCGCAGTTCACCCAACGCTCTTTTTGGTTGGGGTCGGCCAAAGAGCTTTCTACATTGACGCAGTCCTGTTTATGGATGGATACGCCGAATCCGCGGGTAATATACCCGATAATAGAGTCTCCTGGCAAGGGGTTGCAGCATTTTGAAAACTTCACCAAACAGCTTTCCAGCCCTTCCACAATAACCCCGCTGGAGGCTTTGCGCGGGCGCTGGTTGGCCACCATCTTTAGCTGGTTTTTCAGATCTTCTTCGGTGGTGGTTTTGTAGTCCCGCTGGTACATTTCCTTAATGCGGGGCATAATTTTTTGCAGTGAAATACCACCATATCCAATAGTGGCCAAAAATTCATCCAGGGAATTCATACGCTGGCTTTTTGCCACCCGGGACAAAAACTTTTCCAGCTCTTCCTGTTCCAAAGAAATATTGCTCCGCCGCAGCTCCCGTTCCAGCTCGGCGCGGCCTTGGGTAATATTTTCTTCCCGCCGTTCTCTTTTAAACCAGGCACGAATTTTGTTGCGGGTGGAGGCTGTTTTAACAATATTCACCCAATCTCGGCTGGGGCCGTGACCTGCCGCATTGGTGGTGAGAATGTTGACAATCATGCCGGTTTGCACCTGGGTATCCAGGGAGACCATCCGCCCATCAATTTTGGCGCCTATCATTCGGTTGCCCACCTGGGAGTGGATGGCATAGGCAAAATCAATAACAGTAGCCCCTTTGGGCAGGGCAATTACATCCCCTTTCGGGGTGAACACATACACTTCATCGGCAGAAAGATCCGATTTGATGGTTCCCAAGAGTTCCTGGGCGTCATTGGTTTCCTTTTGGGATTCCAAAAGCTGACGCACCCAGGCTATCTTGTCCTCCAAATTGTCTTTTCCGGTGATACCCACCTTGTATTTCCAGTGGGCGGCAATGCCGAATTCGGCGGTGTGGTGCATCTCCCATGTGCGGATTTGCACCTCAAAAGCCACCGCTTCCTTGTCGATAACGGTGGTGTGCAGCGACTGGTACATGTTTGCTTTGGGTGTGGAGATATAGTCCTTAAACCTATTGGGCAACGGGCGGAACATATCGTGGATTTCGCCTAAGATGTTGTAGCATTCATTTACCGAATCCACAATGATGCGTATGGCATAAACATCAAAGATTTCATCCCAGCCCCGCCCCTGAATATACACCTTGCGGTAGATGCCGTAAATGCCCTTTACACGGCCTTCCAGATGGATGTGATACTTTTCCCCCAAGCGTTGGCCGATCTTTTGCTTGATATGATCCAAAAACCGATTGCGGTCTTCCTTGCTGGCATTGAGCATCTGCTCAATCTCCCGGAAGGCTACCGGATCCAGGTACAGTAGGGAAATATCCTCCAACTCTTCCTTAATGGTATGAATACCTAACCGGTGGGCAATGGGGGCATACACCTCCATTGTTTCTAAGGCCTTGTCCCGCTGTTTTTGTTCCGGCATGGCATGTATGGTGCGCATGTTGTGCAGTCTATCCGCTAGTTTAATGATAATTACCCGCACATCCTTGGCCATAGCCATGAGCATCTTGCGAATATTTTCTGCTTGCTGCTCTTCTCGGGAAACAAAGGGAATTTTACCCAGTTTGGTAACACCGTCTACCAGCAGTGCGGTGTCTTCTCCAAACTCTTTACGCACAGTTTCCAAGCTAACCGCAGTATCCTCCACCACATCGTGCAGCAGAGCGGACACCACCGATTCGGTGTCCATCCCCATATCCGCCAAAATGCTGGCGACCGCAACGGGATGGGTAATATAAGGGTCGCCAGATTTGCGCATCTGTCCCTCGTGTGCTGCAGCAGCCACTTCATAGGCATGCTGGATCTTCGCCACATCGTACTGGGCGTCATTTAGCTTTATAATTTTCAGAAGATCGTCAAATTGATACACCGTGTTCACCAGCTTATACAGATTTCCTTAGTAGCATATTACCCAGTTTCTCATTGAGCACTTCAGTACGGGACCAGTTTTTGAAAATGCGGTTTTATTGGACTATATTGCTTGTTTTATTTTCAGGCTTGTAAGTATTTGGGAGTTTTCCATATCCACTTTGGCTGCTGAGGGAACAATCTGTATTGAAACAGATTCCCCTTGCCTTTTTCGTGTGATAAGCCCCATTTCTTCCAGCACATCCAGCGCTATGCGCATGCGGCCATATCCTATTCCACTGGATAGCAGCCGGTAGTAGAGTTCCATATCCCCGTGGGAAAAGCCGTTGTAGCGGCGAAGGAATTTGTATACACAGGCAAAGTCCTCACGCTGGGGAACAAGCGCTATCCTATCTTCAAAGCTGCATTGACCACCTAGATAACGCAGATACTGCTCTCGTTGGGTGAGAATCTCTTCCTGGGGCACATCTGCCAGGCGCAGATCCTTTACCCGAACAGACAGCTGTGTTTTGCCATTGTATTCGTTGATACCCAGATTTGCCACCACATCCACCCTGTCCCCCACACGGTACGGGAACTGCTGCTCACTCATACGGAAGAAGACGGCGTAAAAGCTATCGCTGCCGCGACACAGTCGCAGCCGTAAATGCTTTTTATCCCCTGTTGGATAGATGCCCTGCACAGTCAGCGACGGCAGAAAAAACAGCGGCGGACGATTTCTTGCTCCAAAGGGCTCCAAAGGTGACAAACAGGTAACCACCTGCAGAGATAGTTCGGCCGGTTGCAGAGCACAGTCCACCTCTAAGGCCACCACCGGCATAACCGGAAACTGTTCACAGGCATAAGCCTGTATCTGGCTGCTAAAGGCTTCTAGGTTCTCGCTTTTTAGGCTAAGTCCGGCTGCCAGGGTATGTCCCCCATACCGGCTCAGATGCTCACTGCAAGCGCTGATGGCTTGAATAAGGGAAAAGCCCTCTACGCTGCGGCCGGATCCTCTGGCCTCGCCGTCTTCCACCGAAAAGAGTATGGCGGGCTTTGCATATTTTTCCACCACTTTTGCCGCTACAATACCCACAACACCGTGACACCAGCCATTGCCGCTTAAAATGAGTATACGCTGGTTTAGTATTTGCGGATTTTGCCCCAGAATCCCTTCAATCTCCGCCATAATATCGGTTTCTATTTGTTTGCGCCGTTCATTTTGTTGGCTAATTTGCCGGGCCATCTCTTGGGCATAGGGCACATCATCGGTGAGCAGCAGCTCCACCGCATCGTCCACACAGCCCATTCTGCCCGCTGCATTCAGCCGCGGTATCATACCAAAGGTGACCGCTTCGCTGGTAACATTGGTGGGAGATATGCCGCTTAGCTCCATAAGCGCCAACAAGCCGGGGCGTTCCGATTCGGCCAATCGCGCCAACCCATGAGCCACTATGGTGCGGTTTTCTCCGGTTAGCGCCACCACATCCGCCACTGTGCCCAGCATCACCAGATCCGAATAGTATTCCAAAAGCTCCTGACCATCCTCATCCTCCAAACCACAGACGAGTTTAAAGGCCACACCAACCCCTGCCAACTCTTTAAAGTTGCTGGAACAATCTGCCCGGTGGGGGTTGAGCACCGCCACAGCTTGTGGCAAACTGCTTCTTGGTGTATGATGGTCGGTAACCACTGTGTCTATACCAAGGGAGGTGGCATAGGCTATTTCCTCGTGGGAGGCTATGCCGTTATCCACTGTAATAATCAGCGATACCTGCTGCTTTGCAAGGGTTTCCACAGCCTGTTTATTCAGGCCATAGCCCTCCTTTTCCCGGTCGGGGATATAATAGAACACATCCGCCCCCACCGACTGTAGGTAGCTGGTCATAAGGGCGGTGGCGGTTATGCCATCACAGTCATAATCACCGTAAACCGCTATTTTTTCCCCATCCTCCAACGCCTGACGAACACGGGCGACTGCTTTGTCCATATCTTGCAACAGGTATGGGTTGTCCAGCCCAAGTCCGGCGCCGAGTGCAGCTTCCACCATCTCTTTTGTATGGCAGCCCCTGCTGTACAAAATCCGGCAGAGAAATTCTGAATAATCGGTTTGCGCAGCCAGCTCCCGGGCAGGAGCCGGGTCGGTGTGGGGCAGTATCCAACGTTTTATTTCCACGGGTTATCCTCCATAACTCCATTTACACATCTTCTAATTTTAACACCTTTTGCCACAAATTTCAATCAACCTCTTTTGTAGTACATATCCATGGAAATTCTGCTCTTTTGCATAAATTTTTATCAGGGAAACCATAGGTAGGTAAAAAAATACTGCCATATTGTTTACTGCCTCAATGATGAGACACTTATGCAGTAAACAATATGGCGTTTATTTACAGAATAACCGTATTGGAAAAGGCAAAGAGCAGTACCGCCTCTAAAAAGGCGGAGCCAACACACAAAAC
>CAYNCW010000106.1:0-8546 GCA_964395635.1 uncultured Oscillospiraceae bacterium | reverse complement strand
CAATTACCAATATTATCTTGGATCCTGTTTTTATCTTTGGATATTTTGGAATTCATCGTTTTTATGTAGGTAAAATAGGAACAGGTATTCTTATGATTATCACTGGCGGCGGCTTCGGAATTTGGTACATAATTGATATCATCATGATTATACTTGGAAACTTCACTGACAGTGCAGGTCTTAGAATCGTAAATTAATATAAATTTAAATGACTTTATTAAACGAGCCACATAGATGGCTCGTTTTATTTTGTTAAAAATAGTTGATTTCCTTATTTCTACTTTACATACATTTTACATTCTCCATACACTTTAATGATTTTTTACATCTGCATATTATTGCTAATATAATAGCGTGTAGAAAAACTATGCGAACACAAAAAGGAGAATGAACATGAAAAAAGCATTTGCTATTACATCGGTAATCCTTGGACTCTTATTTACATTGACAGCTTGCGGTAACACTGGAAACAATGAAACAACAAATCAACCTAGCAGCCAAATGCCAAACTCTACGCCAAGCAGCGCCCCAACTACCGACCCAAGTAACACCCCAATTAACACCCCGGAAGCCACATTGTCAGGCGTTGTAAAAACCGGCGGTTCTACCTCCGTAGAAAAGGTTATGAATGCACTGATTTTCCAATTCCAAGAGGATAATCAAGCAGTGACTGTCAACTACGAAATGAACGGCTCCGGCGACGGCATTAAAAACACGCTGTCCGACCTCTATGAAATTGGTCACTCGAGCCGTGAGCTTAAAACAGACGGAAGCGAAGATGCGCTTGACGCTACTGCCTACGCCATTGACGGAATTGCCGTTATCGTTCACAAGAAAAACGGCGTTTTGAACCTAACAAAGGAACAAATTTTAGGTATCTATACCGGCAACATCACAAACTGGAAGGACGTCGGCGGCAAGGATGCCCCCATCACTGTTGTGACCCGTGAATCAGGCTCCGGGACTCGTAGTGCCTTTGCCGAAATTATTGGACTCGAAAAGAAAAAGGACGGCAACCCTGATCCCGCAACCGCCATTGTGACCAGCGCCAACGAACAGAACAGCACAGGTGCTGTCCAGACCACCGTTTCTCAAAATGAAAACGCTATTGGCTATATGTCATTTTCGGATTTTGACTCCGCCAAGGTTAACTCGGTAAATTATGAGGGAATTGCAATAAGTGATGACACACTCAAAGATGGTACATACAAGTTAAAGCGCGAGTTTTGGCTCGTTACAAAGCAAGGGGCTACCCTCTCGGCTGCTGCACAGGCTTTCATAGACTATGTTATGAGTGCCGACGGACAGGCGATTGTGGCAGAGAACAAGCTCCTGCCGGTGAAATAATTATGGATAAGCAGCTATCAATAAAGGACGGCCACAAAGGAAAGTCCGCTATCGAAGGGGTGATGGCGGTTCTTTTCCTTGTCTGCGGCTTCACAGCAGTAGCAAGCGTTGTTCTCATCACCCTGTTTATGATACTAAACGGCGGCCCTGCCATCTTCAAAATAGGAATATTAGATTTTTTACTCGGCACACAGTGGGTTCCCAATTCCGGGCAGTATGGTATTTTGCCAATGATTTTATCTTCCCTTTTGGCTATGATAGTGGCGGTATTCTTAGCAGCACCCATTGGGGTTGGTATCGCTTTGTTTCTATCAAAGATTGCTCCCAAAGGCGTATCGGGCATTGTTCGTTCCGCTATTGAACTGCTGGCGGGAATCCCCTCGGTGGTTTACGGATTGCTTGGTGCTATGGTTGTCGTACCGCTGGTTTTCAAACTTCAAGAAGCAAACAATCTCCCGACATCGGGCTGCTTGTTATCGGCGGTAATTGTCCTTGTCATCATGACCTTACCCACCATTATCAGTGTCAGTGAAAATGCCATATCCGCTGTACCCAAAAGCTATCTTGAAGCGTCGCTTGGGCTGGGTGGCTCTAAAATGCAGTCCTATTACAATGTAGTCATCCCCGCTGCCAAAAGCGGAATTGCAGCAGCATTGGTGCTTGGCACAGGCAGAGCTATCGGAGAAACAATGGCGGTAATGATGGTGGCTGGAAATGCCGCATTAATGCCGGCGTTTCTGCGCCCCGTTAAGCTACTCACAGTCGGTATCAGCATGGATTGGGGTTATTCCTCTGGGCTTCACCGTGAGGCATTGTACGGCATTGGGCTTGTGCTTTTCATTTTTATTATGCTGATAAACTATATCCTCAACTCTCTACTGAAAAAGGAGAGAAGCCTATGACAAATTCGATATTTGTAAAGAAAGTGCGCCCACTCGATTATATACTATATGCCCTAATATTTTTCTTTGCTGCACTTGTCATCACAATGGTCGGGTACTTTATCATATACATAGTTGCAAACGGCTTGAAGTTACTTTCATTGGATCTGCTTACCACTGCCGAAAACCCGAGAACACACACCATAGGCATTTTACCTGCCATTATCAACACCGGCTATATGATTGTCATAACCTTACTGCTTGCTGTGCCGTTAGGTGTAGGTAGTGCGATTTATCTAAATGAATATGCCAAAAACAGAAGGCTTATAGCTATCATTGAGTATAACTCAGAGATTTTAGCTGGTATTCCCTCTATCATTTTCGGGGTGTTCGGATATATTTTCTTTTGCCTGTGGCTTAATTTAGGTGTGTCGCTCTTGTCAGGCGCACTGACCTTGACGATTATGGTGCTGCCAACCATCATCCGCACAACTCAGGAAGCCTTGCGTGCCGTCCCAAAAAGCTACCGTGAGGGGGCAATGGGTTTGGGTGCGACAAAGTGGTTTATCATCCGTACCATACTGCTGCCCTCGGCACTTCCGGGTGTTTTGACCTCCATAATTCTGTCAGTTGGGCGTATCGTGGGTGAAAGTGCGGCGCTAATTTTAGTAGCTGGTGGAACGGCTGTCAGTATGCCGCGCGGCAACTTTTTACAGCAGATTTTATCAAGCGGAGCAACGCTGTCTGTGTCACTTTGGAGTTATGCACAAAACCGAGGTGAAACTGACGTAGGCTTTTCTATCGCCTTTCTTCTGCTCTTTATAGTGCTTATGCTAAATCTTTTCACAAAGCTTGCCAAATGGCTAATAGAAAGGAAAAACACAAGATGAATGCTACGTTTGTAACAAATAATCTGAATTTATTTTATGGTGACAACCAAGCACTGAAAAATATCACTCTCACCATAGAACGCAATATGGTAACAGCCTTTATCGGGCCGTCTGGCTGTGGTAAATCTACATTTCTTAAAACGCTCAACCGTATGAATGATCTAATTCCAAGCGTTTGTATTACCGGAGAGGTAACTTTGGACGGCGAAAACATCTTTGACCCAAAAGTAGATGTAACTGTACTACGAAAAAAGGTGGGAATGGTGTTTCAAAGCCCTAATCCGTTTCCAATGAGCATTTATGACAACATCGCCTACGGCCCTCGTATTCATGGCATCAAAAAGCGAGCCGTCTTAGATGAAATCGTTGAAAAGGCACTGAAAGGCGCAGCAATATGGGATGAGGTAAAAGACCGCTTGAAAAAACCGGCTTTGGGTTTATCAGGTGGGCAGCAACAGCGTCTGTGTATCGCCCGCTGTATCGCCGTTGAGCCGGAGATTATCCTGATGGACGAACCGACATCGGCTCTCGACCCTATTTCAACAGGTAAAATTGAAGAACTGATGAACGAACTGAAAAGCACTTACACCATTATTATCGTCACTCATAATATGCAGCAGGCTACACGAATATCGGATAAGACAGCTTTTTTTCTTCTTGGAGAGGTTGTTGAGCACGATACAACTGAAAAAATTTTTGCAAGCCCTAAAGACCAACGAACCGAAAATTACATTACAGGAAGATTCGGATAATAGGAGGCATAATTGCAAAAAAACAATAAAAGGGGTATAATATATGTCGATAAGAGTGCGTTATGAAAAAGAACTGCAAGATGTTTTTGATAATCTTGTACTGATGTGCCGGCATATTGAGATGGCGATTGAAAAGTGTGTCAAGGCACTTACTTTTAAGGATTCTGCGCTTGCCCAAGAGGTGTATGATGAGGATAAACTCATTGACAAGTTAGAGCGTGACATTGAGCAGTCTTGCCTAAAAATTTTGTTAATGGAGCATCCTGTGGCAAAGGATTTTCGTGAGGTATCGGCGGCACTTAAAATGATTACAGACCTTGAGCGCATAGGGGACCAAGCACGGGACATCGCCGAAATCGCTATGCAATTTGGCGATGAAGAGTACATCAAAGAGCTCGTGCATATTCCACAGATGGCTACCATTGTCATTCAGATGGTAAAAGACGGCGTACAGGCGTATATCAACCGTGATTTAAACCTCGCGCGTTCGCTTGATAAGACCGACGACAAGGTAGATGAGTTATTTAATATCGTTATGGCTGACCTTGTATCGCTCATTAAGAAAAATCCAGACAACGCGGAGCAAGCTATCCTGTTTATGATGATAACTAAATATATGGAGCGAATTGGTGACCATGCGGTCAACATCGGAGAATGGGTAGAATATGCCATTATAGGAAGCCATGCTAAGAATTGAGGAAAGTTATGAAACAGACGATTTTTGCGGTAGAGGACGAAGTAGCATTACAAGAACTTTATACCTACACCCTCGAAAATGAGTTTGACTGCCGTTGCTTTGACAGCGGTGAAGCCTTGTTTTCCGAGCTTAAAAGCACATTGCCCGACCTTATCCTGCTTGACATTATGCTGCCCGGTGAGGATGGATTTGCCATACTTTCTCGCTTAAAAGCTTATAATGCCACATCACATATTCCAGTCATTATGGTGTCGGCAAAGGGAGAAGAAATCTCCAAAGTCAAGGGACTGAATTTGGGTGCAGACGATTACATAGCAAAGCCATTTGGTGTGCTTGAACTTGTGGCACGGATTAAAGCCAATTTGCGTAAAAATGTAAGGGCAGCAAGCGTCAATATCATCTATAAAGATATTGTTATCAACACAGCCAAACACCAAATCTTAGTAAACGGTAAGCATATTCAAACCACGCTAAAGGAATATAATCTTCTTTGCCTGCTCTGCCAAAATGCAGAAAAAGTGCAAGAGCGTGAAGCCATTTTCGCTGAGGTGTGGGGTGGCGACTTTGTAGGAGAAACACGGACTCTGGATATGCACATCAAGGAATTGCGTAAGAAACTATCAGATGCCGAGAGTAAAGCCACCATAAATACAATACGAGGGGTGGGATATATGCTGTCATGAAAAAGAGTTTGTTTTTATATACGATACTCATAGTTTGCGCAGGACTACTGTGCTTTTTTTCCGCAACGGTTTACGTTACCTATTCAAATAATTTAAGCTTTGCCAAAGATACGGTGACGGAAACTACGCGAATATACGCCGGTTTGTACACGGAAAATTCAAACCTTGACTCCTTTGTAAAAGCCGGAAACCATACGCGATTGACTGTCATATCTTCAGACGGAAAGGTGTTAGCAGATACCCGACCACTTGACATAACAGTGATGGAAAATCATCTTATGCGCCCTGAAATCCAAGCGGCTCTGAACGGAACGCCAAACGCACAGGTTCGTTATTCCGATACGCTGGGCGTAGATTTAATTTATTATGCATTGAAAGTTCCTAACGGAAGTGATTATGTTTTTGTCCGTGCCGCCATTCCTGTGGCTCAAATAGATAGCTACTTATGGCGTTCAGTGCCACTTCTAGCAGTTGTTCTTGTTATCGTAGTGCTGACCTCATTTTTCTTTGCAAGAAGAATGGCAGGCAGGATCATAAAGCCATTAGACTCTGTTCATAAAAAACTTCAAGCATTGGCAAAGGGTGAATGTGTATTTGCAACCGCCCTAGAAAGCTATGAGGAAATAGTTAAAATTGCTCGTGAGATTGACGATGTTGCTGGTCTTTTACAACTCAATATGGATACCTTGCGCAATGAAAAAAGTAAGCTAGATTATGTTCTCGACAATATAGCTGATGGACTTATCGCCATAAGCGCTGACGGCAATATTGCACTTGTCAATGCTGGCGCCCTGCGTATTTTTGGCGGTGCCGCTGATGTTGTCGGAAAGAAGCTTAACTACTTGACCTACGACAAAATGCTCACACAAGCTGTGGAGGATTGCATTGCCAATGGGCAGAGTGCGCTATTTGAGCTTACAATTAACGGTAGCATCTATATTGTGACAGTTAAACAATTGCCAGATACTAACCTGACAATGGCTATGTTGTCTGATGTCACAGAGAACCGGGAGAGTGCCAAACGGCGCGAGGAGTTTTTCGCAAATGCTTCTCATGAACTTAAAACGCCGCTGACTGCTATCAAGGGATTTAATGAGCTGACCACGCTGAATAATAAAGATGAATCCTTGGGCAAATATCTATCCGGCATCGCTCGTGAAACCGACCGCATGTTGTCGCTGATTGCGGATATGCTAAAGCTATCCGAGTTGGAAAATTCTCAAACACTAAACCTTGTTCCGGTTTTACTAAGCAAGGTAGTAAACGAGGTGTGCCAAACCTTGTCAGCGGCAATCCGGGAAAAAGGTATAATTCTTGAAGTTACTGGCGATGGCGAGATTATGGCAGAGCAGGGGCATGTGTATGAACTTGTAAAAAATCTAATTGAGAACGCCATAAGATACAATAACCAAAACGGAAGCGTTACTGTTTCTGTTGTAAAAGAGAAAAATGCCCTCCGTCTAATCGTAGCCGATACCGGCATCGGCATTTCCCCAACCGAGCAAACAAGAATTTTTGAACGTTTCTACCGTGTAGAAAAAAGCCGCTCACAGCAAGGCGGCGGCACAGGATTGGGGCTTTCTATTGTAAAGCACATCTGCGCGCTATATGACTGGAAGCTCTCGCTTAAAAGTAAGCCGGGTGTGGGGACGGAGGTGGTGGTGATATTTAAAAAGTAGTAACCCTGTTTCAACCCCTTTAACTACTGGATAGTGATAGAAGTTCTCAATATGGCCGTTCTTTGTTGCTAACCCAAAATCCCGGAAAGCAAACAGCCACCCGTAAACAGGAATGTTATAAGAAGCGGGGTCAAGCCAGCGAACAAAATGCCCAGAGCTACATTTCTGCTCTTTGATTTGACAATGGCCCAGATAATTATACCTACTAAAACATATGGTATGCTCAGTATAATAACAACAAACAAGAAGTCGCTCCCTTCCATAAGATAAGGAATGCCGTACATAAAGGAAACGGAGATAAAAAAGGCCAAATAGAAACTTCTGCTTTTCAACGGATTGCTGTTCATGTGTGATTCACCTCAATTTTAGAATATATTGATAATCCACAGCCGCCCTCACAAGGAATAAGCACAAAAAACGGCATAAAACACGCCAACAAAATGATCAGCTCGACGAGTCCGTTTGATTTTTTAACGGCTAGCCATGCGTAATACTAATACCAATTAAAGGTATGCAAAGTGCTAAAACTAGATAAAAAAGCACTGCTGAGTCCCCAAATAACAATTGGCACAACAATTAACACAAAGCGTAACGAAGAACGTCACCATATAAAAACATCAATTGCTTAAAGGGATTTCTCAATATCTTCATCCTTATCACTTCCGACAATGGGAAGCTGATTTTTTGCTCTTTTCTTACCCCAATACAGCACGATAATAATATAAACAACACCTAACAGGCAGATATTCTGGTAAACGGTCATACCCAGAAAAATGAGAGGATTCATGCGTATGAATTCAAGCAGGAAACGGAAAGTGAAATAGGCTAAAAGATAAAATTTGAACAGGATGCCCGGTGTTTTAACTTTATTTTGATAGTAAACCAGAAGGATAAAAGCTATGCCGTGAAATCCCATTTCAAATAACTGGGTAGGCAGGCGCAAAAACCCGTCACCGAAATCAAAACCCCAACTTGCGGTCACGCCGACACAACATCCGTTGAAGAAACAGCCTAATCGGCCAATTGCCATACCAAGGGCCACAGAGGGCGCAATCACATTCCCCAACTTTAACTTTATGCCCAAAATCTTTTTTATCGCAATTACTCCAAACAAACCTCCCACAAGGCCGCCCACAATGGATTTGCCGTATAATACCTCAACCCAATGTCGTCCCTCGAGTATAAGCGGTATTTTTGACCCAATAAGACCACAAATAAGCGCAGAAAACACGATTTTCACAGCGCCCTCGCTTGTCTTGTGCTGTTGCTTTAGGTTCATTAAATAAAACAAAAGCCCGAAGCATATACCTAAAGACACAAAAAACGAATAAGCGGGTATGCCGAAAATATTTATGGTTGTGCCGTATAATCTGTCATGAACGTCCAGCATTGTCTTTCACCTTTTTTGCGAACCTGCCGAAACGGCAGCAGTTCCCGCTTGTCATACAGGTATACAACTTAAGGGCAGAGCAAAAGCCGCAGGCCGCAGATGTCTGTAGAAGCGCAAAAAGCGCCGTAACAATCCAGGCCGCCATGGGATGGCTGTAATAGAGCAGAAGTAGGCAGAACAAAGAAAAGATTGTACCGACCACATGAGACACGAAAATGCCCTTTTCA
>CAYNCW010000105.1:0-8608 GCA_964395635.1 uncultured Oscillospiraceae bacterium | reverse complement strand
ATGGGTTCACATTTTGTGACCCAAAATAGCCAGGACGGAGCAGTGTTTAGGGTGTGGGCTCCAAATGCAAAAAACGTTTCGGTTGTAGGGGATTTTAACAATTGGTCTGATAGGGAAACCCCTATGAAAATGCGGGGTAAAACCGGCGTTTGGGAAATATTTGTGACCGGTATACAGCCCTTTGATACCTATAAATATAGTATAGAAGATACAAATGGGAAACGATGCCTAAAAGCCGACCCCTTTGCCTTCCATTATGAGACGACACCGGCAAATGCCTCCAAGGTTGTGAATATTGACGGATTCCACTGGAGCGATAAACGGTGGATGAATGCCAGAGCCAAGGCAAATGCCTTTGTCAAGCCAATGAACATCTACGAAGTGCACCTGGGTTCCTGGCGCAGATACCCCGACGGCAATACTTTGGAATATGCAAAAGCCGGACAAGAACTGGCGGCATATGCCAAGGAGATGGGCTATACCCATGTGGAGCTCATGCCTATCACCGAGCATCCCTTGGACGATTCCTGGGGATATCAAACCACCGGGTACTTTGCCCCCACCTCCCGATTTGGCACCCCTCGGCAGATGATGGAGCTGGTGAATACCTTGCACAAAGCGGGTATAGGGGTGATAATGGATTGGGTACCCAGCCATTTCCCCAAGGATACCCATGGCCTTGCTGAGTTTGATGGCAGCCCCTGTTATGAAAACCCCCACCCGGTTATGGGAGAGCATTTAACATGGGGTACCAAAATATTCGATTATGGAAAACCACAGGTACAGAGCTTTCTAATTTCCAGCGCCTTGTTTTGGATAGAAAACTACCATATTGACGGCTTGCGGTTGGATGCGGTAGCCTCTATGCTGTATCTGGATTACGATAGGTACAACTGGGTTCCCAACAGTATGGGCGGCAGGGAGCATCTGGAGGCAGTGGCTTTTCTGCGCAAACTCAATGCCACGGTTGCTCAGGAGCATTCGGATGTGCTCCTATTTGCCGAGGAATCCACCACCTGGCCCAAGGTTACCAAACCGGTTCATGCAGAGGGGCTGGGGTTTCAGTATAAATGGAATATGGGTTGGATGCATGATAGCCTGGCTTACATGCAGCTGGATCCGCTTTACCGCGCCTACAACCACGATAAAATCACCTTTAGCATGGTGTATGCCTTTGGGGAACGATATGTGCTGCCCATCTCCCACGACGAGGTGGTCCACGGCAAAAGGTCCCTAATGGAAAAGATGCCGGGAAGCTATACCGAAAAATTTGCCGGGGTCCGGGCTTTTTTGGGGTATATGATCTCCCATCCGGGCAAGAAGCTTTTGTTTATGGGGTGCGAGCTGGGACAGTTTGCTGAGTGGGATTTTCGCAAAGAACTGGACTGGTATTTGCTCCAGTACCCCGCCCACAAACAGCTCCAGGAGTATGTAAAGGCTCTGAACCATTTTTATCTAAAACAGCCCGCCCTATGGCAGGTGGAGGACAGTTGGGACGGCTTTCAGTGGGTGGTTCCAGACGACAACAGCCAAAGTATTGCGGTGTTTCGCCGCATAGATGATAAAGAAAATGAATTGGTGGTGGTATTCAACTTTGCCCCGGTCAAGCGGGAACAATACCGCTTTGGTGTGGCCGAGGCAAACAGTTACAGTGTGGTCTTTTGTTCCCAGGATCCTGCCTTTGGCGGGTGTGGCCATGAGAATCCCAGTGAAATTTTCTGCCAGGAGACCCCCAGCCACAATCTGGAACATTCCATAACCCTAGCTATTCCGCCCCTGTGTGCCATATGGCTGGCACCCAACGGGCTTAGGAAAAAAAGGGTAGCAATCCCATCAACCCGTGGCAAAAAAGAACGGAATAGGCAAACCCAGTAAGGGGCATTGCTCCTTGCGCACAACAGCCCTTCCGGGATAGCAATTAACGTGCTGTGATGCCAGCCGGTTTACAGATGGGCAAGCCCACAGCATGTATGGAGAGGATGAAATAGAGTATGCTTATCAAAAAGAATATGATAGCAATGGTTTTGGCCGGAGGACAAGGCAGCAGATTGTATGCCTTGACCCAAGGGCTGGCCAAACCGGCTGTTCCCTTTGGAGGCAAGTACCGTATTATCGATTTCCCTTTGTCCAACTGTATCAACTCGGGGATTGACACGGTGGGTGTTTTAACCCAATACCAACCTTTGGAGCTCAATGAGTACATAGGCAACGGCCGCCCCTGGGACTTGGACCGTATGCACGGTGGTGTGTTTATTCTGCCGCCTTACCAAAAAAGCTCGGGTTCTGATTGGTACACCGGCACAGCCAATGCTATCTATCAAAACATGCGGTTTATAGACCGATATAACCCGGAGTATGTGTTGGTGCTGTCTGGGGATCACATCTATAAAATGGACTATTCCCGTATGCTGGATTTCCACAAGGAAAAGGGTGCAGACTGCACCATTTCAGTGTTGCAGGTTACCAGGGAAGAGGCAAGCCGTTTCGGTATTATGAATGCCCAGGAAGATGGGCGAATCTATGAATTTGAGGAAAAACCCAAGGAACCAAAGAGCCTGTTGGCCTCTATGGGCATCTACATCTTCTCCACCGATGTGCTGCGCAAATACCTAAAAGACGATGGGGAAAACCCTGTTTCCAGCAACGACTTCGGCAAGAATATTATTCCTGCTATGCTGGAAGCGGATGCGGCTCTGTATGCCTACCCCTTTGAGGGGTACTGGAAGGATGTGGGCACCATTGAAAGCTTGTGGGAAGCCAACATGGACCTGCTGGATCCCGCTGTGCCACTGGAACTGCGCAGTGCGGATTGGAAGATTTATGCCCGCAATCCTGTGCGACCACCCCAGTTTATTGGCAAGGACGCCTACATACAAAATTCGTTGGTTACCGAAGGCGCGGAGGTTTATGGCACAGTGGACTTTTCGGTGCTGTTCCCCGGCGCAATAGTGGAACAGGGCGCGGTTGTTCGGGACAGCATTATTATGCCCGGCAGCGTTATCAAGGCAGGGGCAACAGTGGAATATGCCATTATTGCAGAAAACTGCACAATCGGGGCAGGGGCCAGAATAGGGCGTCGACCGGAAGATACCCCAGACAAGAGCAAATGGGGGATTGCGGTTGTAGCGGGCCAGTGCCGTATTGGTGCCGGTGCGGTGGTTCCTGCAAAAGCAATGATTGAATCGGATATCGGCGAAGGGGTGGTGATGGAATGAACAAGGTATTGGGTATTATATTTTCCAATATGCATGAGCATTTGGTGGGGGAGCTTGCGACACATCGCTGTATGGGCTCTATCCCTGTAGGAGGGCGTTATCGCCTGATTGACTTTGCCCTTTCCAACTTTACAAACTCCGGTGTGGAATCGGTGGGGGTTATCACCAAAAGCAACTACCAGTCGCTGATGGATCATCTGGGGAATGGTCGTGAATGGGATCTTTCCCGTAAAAACGGCGGCTTGGTGATTCTGCCGCCCTTTGGCCGTGCAGAAACCGGCATGTACCGGGGCCGTATTGATGCACTGGCTGGGGTTATGAACTTTATCAAGGCCTCTGGCGCTGAGTATGTCATCACTGCTGACTGTGATATGCTGGCCAATTATGACCTGCGGGCCTTTTACAAAGCCCACCGGGAAAGTGGTGCAGATGTAACCGTTATGTATGGTCGGCTGAACATGCAGCAGGGATCCAAACGGGATCAATGCGTATTGGATATCGGAAAAGACGGGTTTGCAACCGAGATGCTGATAAACCCCAATGTAGCGGGTATTCAGAATATTTACTTGAATGTTATGGTAATGCGCACTGAGTATTTAACCAGCATGGTGGATGAATACATCAGCCGGGGACAATATAGCTATGACAAGGAGGCGCTCCAGCAAAAAATTCTGGAGGGCAAGGTGTTCACCTGGGAGCTGGACAGCTATGTGGGAAGGTTTGACTCGATGCTCACCTTCTTCAAAGCCAACCTGGCCCTGTTGGATTCTTCGGTGCGGCAATCCTTGTTCCCGCCAGAACGCCCAGTATACACAAAGGTGCGAGACGAGGCGCCGGTGCGGTACGGTTTGGACGCTAAGGTATCCGGCAGCCTGATTGCAGACGGATGTCTGATAGAAGGAGAAGTGGAAAACTCGGTGTTGTTCCGGGGAGTGACAGTGGGCAAAGGCGCCAAGATTAAAAATTCGGTGCTGATGCAGGGGACCACAGTGGGTGCCAACTCCAGCCTGGAGTATGTAATAACCGACAAAAATGTTGTGGTAAAAGAAGGCCGTATGCTCATGGGCTTTGAAACATATCCTGTTTATATTGCCAAAGGTTCTTTGGTTTGATAGAAAGGTGTGACATATATGAAGATCCTCTTTGCTGCCAGTGAGGCGGTGCCTTTTATAAAATCCGGCGGACTGGCCGACGTTGCCGGGGCTTTATCAAAGGCGCTGAAAAACCGCAGACAGGCATGTAGGGTGGTTATGCCCCTGTATGACGATATTGACCCTGTTTTGCGGGAAGATATGAAATTTTGCACCTCCTTTTTTGTGCAGTTGGGATGGCGCAGCCAGTATTGCGGCATTTTTGAAAGCACAGTAGACGGGGTTAAATATTACTTTTTGGACAATGAGTATTATTTTAAGCGCAGGGGAATATACGGCTTCTATGATGATGCGGAGCGGTTTGCCTTCTTTGACATGGCGGTGTTGGAGATGCTCTCTCACATTGACTTTGTTCCTGATGTTATCCACTGCAACGACTGGCAAACAGCACTGATTCCGGTGTATTTAAATGTGTTTTACAGGGGAAAAGACCGCTACAGAAATATCAAAACCGTATTCACCATCCACAACATTCAGTACCAGGGCATCTTTGATAAGCATGTGGGCACCGACGTTTTGGGGCTACCGGACAACGCCATGGGGATTATTACCTGGGGCGACACGGTGAACTTTATGAAAGGCGCTATTGAGGAAGCGGAGGCACTTACCACCGTATCCCCCACCTATGCTAAAGAAATATTGGATCCATGGTATGCCCATGGATTGGATAGTCTGCTACAGCAAAAGCAGTACAAGTTATCCGGTATTTTAAATGGACTGGATACCGATATTTATGACCCAGCCACCGACAGCAAAATCCCCCACAATTATACAACGGATAAGCTGCAAGGCAAAGCCGCCAACAAAAAGGAATTGCAGCGCTCTTTGGGGCTGAAAGAGGACAAAAATGCCATGATTATCAGCATGGTTACCCGGCTGGTGGGGCATAAGGGCTTGGACTTGCTGCAAAACACCTTTGACCAAATTATGGACAACAAGGTGCAATTTGTTCTGCTGGGTGCAGGAGAGTGGAATTACGAGCGCTTTTTAAAGAACATGGAGGTCAACTATCCCGGCCGTGTATCGGTTACCTTGGGGTATGACGGTGTGCTTGCCCATTCCATCTATGCCGGTTCGGATCTGTTTTTGATGCCCAGCAAGAGTGAGCCCTGTGGCCTAAGCCAAATGATTGCACTGCGGTACGGCACCATTCCTGTAGTGCGCCTCACCGGTGGGCTTAAGGACACGGTAGGGGATTTGTGGGGAGAGGATGGCTGTGGTTACACCTTCCTGACTTACAACGCCGAAGATATGCTGGCCACCATTGGGCGCGCTATACAGGACTATAAGGACAAGAAAAAGTGGGCTGGGCATGTGGAAAATGCAATGAAACGGGATTTTGGCTGGGGGAAATCCGCCAACGCCTATATTGCGCTGTATAAGGAGATTACCAAGTAGGATCCGGCAATGAACCTATATTTGGAAAATACTCCATAATAAAAGCTGTTGCGCTATACTCCGTTAAGGTATAGCGCAACAGCTTTTTTATAGGTCACTTTCGGGGGAGAAAGCATCCGATTTTGCCTTCTCCCTACCCGGGGTTTCACCAGTTGATGGGGGTGCCTTTGTGGCGGGGGGCTCAGGAGAATTTTCTTGCTCTGGCAAGGGTGGTGGCTCCACCTGTTGGGCAGCAGTTTGCTCTGCCTCCATCTGTTGCTGTAATTTACGTTTGCGTTTGTCCAGCTTGCCTCGCTCCAGAAAGCCTTTGATTTTGGCTCCGCTTTTTTCCAGCAAAGCCACTAGCATTTCCCGATAAGCCAGGGTATCCGGTTCCAGCTTTACCGCTGTGTTGATAGCCTGTAAAGCACCTTGGGTATCCTGTTGCATTTGGTCCAGGATTTTGGCCTTGCAGTAGAGGTATTGTCCGTTCTCCGGTGCCAGCTTTAGCGCTTGGTCAATAAGCTCCACACATTGGGGATTCTGCAGGGTAAAATAGTATTCTGCCAGTCGTCCCATTGCTTGGTGGCAGCTTTGGCTTAGAGTGAGAACCCCTTTGTAGCTTTCGGCTGCCTGATCCTGCTGGCCCAGGGTGTGCAAAAGCTCTGCTTGAAGAAGTAGATACTCCCACTTTTCCGGAGCCAGATTCACAGCCGAGCCGATGTATCTCAGGGCAACCTCCGGCAAGGTATCTTGAAACAAGGTAGCCAGCTGATAGGTGGTTTGGTCACCATCCCCAGCCAGCTGATACACCTGGGTGATAGCCTGTTGGGCTTCTTCTTCTCGGTTTAGCCCGAACAGCATTCTGGCACGCCACATATGGTAAAGGGCATTTTCCAGATCCATCTCAATAGCCCTGTCCAGATAGGTGAGTGCGCCCATGGGGTTGCGCTCCGCAAGGAGCATTCCCATTCTAGCTGTTGCCTCCAAACAGTTGGGATAGATAAGCAATACCCGGCGGTAATGATCCTGAGCGGCCACAAGATCCTGATGGGAATCCAGCAGCTTTGCTTTTTCCAGCACAATCTGCCATTGGAATTTGTTGAGGGTAATGGCAGCGTCGTATTCCGCAAGGGCCTGTTGGTAGGTTTGGGGGTTTATAGCCAGAAACGCTGCCTTTTCGGCGCGGTATTGGGGGTTTTCCGGTGCCAGAGCAATGGCTTTGTCCAAGGTTTCCAGGGCTTTTTTGTCCTTTTTAGAGGCGAGGATTTTACCCATACCAAACAGTGCCTGGTGGTTTTTGCTGTCCAGCTTTAACACCTGCTGGTATTGTTCCAAGGCTTTGGCTGCGCTGCCGGTGTTGTATAACAAATTGGCCCGGGCGCAGACATATTTGCTGTTGCCTGGGGAAAGTTCGATGGCGCGGTTGATGTTTAAAAGGGCCACACGGGGGCTTTCCCCGCCTAAAACCTGGCTGAGTTCGTCTAAATTTTGCACCTCATCGGGAACAGTACCGGCAACAGATTTGCGCAACTGCAGCAGGGCATCCCCCCGGTTGCTCAGCCTATCCAGCACCTGTGCTTTCACAAAATAAAATTCGCTGTTGGTGGCGTCCAAGCCTATGGCTTTGTTGATGTGATACAGTGCATTGTGGGGTTCATAGTCCATGAGTACTCGGGCCAAACCGTGGTGTGCTTCTGGGCTGTTTGGGTTTAGGCTGGCGGCAAACCGATAATGCTCGGTGGCGCTGACAAAGTTGCCGATCTCCTCCAGAAGTTGGGCCAAGCGCAGACGAAGCAGCGCGTTGCCTGGATCCAGCCGCACAGCACTGTGAAAGGTTTCAATAGCGTCACCAGAGCGCTTGCCCTGTTTGAGTATCGCTTCCCCCTTACCGCTGAGATAGTAGGCATTATCCGGGGCTATGGCCAATGCCTTGCTAAAGTAATTCATGGCGGCTGCCGGTTTCTGCTCCAAGCTGATAAAGCCCATGGCTGCATAGGCTTTGTCGCAGTTTTTGTTGAGATCCACCGTGGTTTGATATTCGGTCATTGCAGCGGGAAACTCTTCCAGGGTTTCCAGGGCTTTGGCTTTGCCCAGATGGTACCTGTAGTTTTTCCCATCCAGAGTAACCGCTTGATCAAAAAAGTGAAGGGCTCTGTCCGGTTCTTGTTGCAGCAGCATTTTGCCAAGGCCTGCATGGGCTACTGCACAGTTTGGATCTTGGTTGACAATCTGGTTATACTGGCGCATGGCTTGTTCCTGTTGGCCCAAGCGCAGCAATATCCTTGCCCGGAGCAGCATGGCATCCACATTATCCTCCTGCAAATTTACCACAGCGGTGATATGGGGAAGTGCCTTGTCCGGCTGATCCGCTGCAAATATGCTTGAAAGTCGCAGCAGGGAGGGAATGTGGCGAGGGTCCAGCTCCACCGATTTGGAATACTGACGCAGCGCAGCCAAGGTTTGGCCTTCTTGCAACAATAGCTCCCCCTTTTCAAAGGGGTACTGGGCATTGAGAGGTTCCAGTGCTATGGCCTTGTTATAGCTTTCCACAGCACTTTTGCGGTCGCCCATCTGGGCAAGGATCTGACCCTTGGACGCGTGAAAACTTCCTTCGGCAGGGGCCATTTCCAAGGCTTTGTTGATAAAATCCAGCGCCTGTTGGGGACTGGATTTTGTGTGATAGTGAGCAAGGCTTTTCCAAGCCTGATAATTCTTTTCGTTGAGATCCAAAGCTTGCTGGAATGCTTCGGCAGCTTTGCTGTCCTGCTGTAAATCCTCCAGTATCCATCCTTTGAGCAGGTAGCCGTTGGAGTTGGTGGGATCCATCTTTAACAGCATTTCGCAGTAGCTTAGGGCAGCATC
>CAYNCW010000104.1:0-8660 GCA_964395635.1 uncultured Oscillospiraceae bacterium | reverse complement strand
GACAAAAGTAACTGCCCGCCCCGGCATGAGGGGCAAGGTGGCGCCCCGCTTGGGGAAAAGGAAAACCCCACAATGGCAAATTACCACTGATTATACAGCTGGAGGTATCGCTGGAGACGACCAAAGGCCACCCCTACAATTTGCTGCAAAACCTTATCCCCCAGCCCACTGGAGTTGTTATTTTATTAATTATTCTGTACAAACCCATAATCTGCTGGTATACTAGACACACTAATTACCATCATAAAGTTGATGGACTACAGAAGGTGGGGATATTGCAAACTGTAAAAACACTTCTCAAACGAAAGGATATTGAGTTCAGCCGAAGGCGCTACTTGCTGGACGCCCTATCCGCAATGACACAAGGACTCTTCGCTTCTCTTATTATCGGTCTGATTTTTAAAACCGCCGGCGAACAGCTGGCAGGCCTAATGGGAGAAAACGCCTTTACCGGATTTCTGGTGCAGGTGGGCACAACTGCCTCTGGCCTTATGGGGCCTGCTATTGGTGTTTCGGTGGCTTGGGGGCTAAAGGCTCCTCCGCTGGTGCTCTTTTCTGGGGTGATAACCGGAGCCATGGGCGCTGCTTTGGGAGGCCCGGCCGGTGCTTTCGTGTCGGCAGCCCTGGGTACTGAGTTTGGCAAGCTGGTAAGTAAGGAAACCAAGGTGGACATTATTGTCACCCCGGCAACCGCGCTAACAGCAGGTATGCTCAGCGCACTCACCATCGGGCCGGTTGTTTCCACCCTGATGAAAGGGCTTGGCACACTGCTGATGCATGCAACCGAACTACAGCCCTTTTTTATGGGTATTTTTGTTTCGGTTCTGGTGGGCTTGGTGCTCACAGCGCCTATTTCCAGTGCAGCACTGTCTATTATGATGGGGTTGTCCGGTTTGGCAGCAGGGGCTGCAACGGTGGGGTGTTCTGCCCAGATGATAGGCTTTGCGGTCATCAGCTTTAGCGTAAACGGTGTTAGCGGACTTTTGGCACAGGGGCTTGGAACCTCCATGCTACAGGTGCCCAATATTGTGAAAAATCCCTGGATATTGCTGCCGCCTACATTGGCGGGGGCGGTGCTTGGCCCCGTATCTACTCTGGTATTTCACCTGGAGAACATACCGGAAGGCGCAGGGATGGGAACCAGCGGTTTGGTGGGGCAGATTGGCACCCTGACTGCCATGGGCCCAAATTCTAGGGTTCTTTTGGGAATTGTTTTGTTACACTTTGTGTTGCCTGCAGTCTTAGCTCTATTTTTTAACTGGTTACTTATCAGATGGGGCAAGATCAAACTGCAGGACTACAAGCTGGAATTGTAAGGGATCGCCCTTTTCTATAGCTACTTGCGGTTACAAGTATTGTGCAAGGAGGCCATTATGAAGCAGATAACCATCCTCGGTATGTCTTGCCCCCACTGTGTGGTGGCGGTAAAACGGACTTTAACCGCATTGGGGCTTGAGGAGATAGGGGTATGCCTGGACACTGGGCTGGCCACCTTTTCACAGGTGGATATTCCAGCGTCCACAGTGGCTACCGCTATTGAGGAAGAAGGCTTCGACGTAGGGGCAATGGAATAAAGGTATCCAACTGTAGATTCTCTCCGAAAACGCTGTAAACAGCGCAGTTTCGGAGAGTTTTCTCTTTCTATCTTCCTTGATAAAGACAAGCTCTAGTGGTATAATATTATATTGACACTCAAAACCGTCAAAACTCTGTGTAAGAAAATTAGGAGGAACAAACATTATGGGCAAAAAGACCTACTACATTACCACGCCAATCTATTATCCCTCGGATAAGCTGCACATTGGCCACAGCTATACCACTGTGATCAGCGATACTATAGCGCGGTATAAGCGAATGCAGGGTTTTGATGTCATGTTTCTCACCGGTACCGATGAGCACGGCCAGAAAATTGAAGCTTCCGCCAAAGCAGCCGGACTCTCTCCCCAGGCATATGTGGATCACATGGCGGATGGAATCAAAGAGCTCTGGAAGCTGATGGATATTCAATACGACCGGTTTATCCGCACCACAGACAATTACCACATCCAGTCGGTGCAGCGGATCTTTAAACAGCTTTACGATCAAGGGGATATCTATAAATCGGTATACAAAGGCGCTTACTGTAAGCCTTGTGAATCCTTCTGGACCGAAAGCCAGCTAAAAGAGGGCAAATGCCCCGATTGCGGCCGAGATGTGGAGCAAGCGGAGGAGGAGAGCTATTTCTTCCGGCTGTCCAGCTATACCGACAAGATTCTGCGTCTCTACGAGGACAACCCTCAGTTCCTACAGCCCCAAAGCCGCATCAATGAGATGGTCAATAACTTTTTAAAGCCCGGCCTGGAGGATCTGGCGGTATCCCGCACCTCCTTTACTTGGGGAATTCCTGTTGAGTTTGATCCCGGCCACGTGGTGTATGTATGGGTGGATGCTTTGTCCAACTATATCACCGCACTGGGCTATCAAAACGATGCATTTGATGATTTTGATAAATTCTGGCCGGCGGATCTGCACCTGATGGCCAAGGAGATTATCCGTTTTCATGCCATCATCTGGCCGGCGCTGCTGATGGCGCTGAAATTGCCGCTGCCCAAGCAGGTTTACGGCCATGGTTGGCTGCTGTTTGGTGGGGACAAGATGTCCAAATCCAAGGGCAATGTGGTGGATCCGGTGGTGCTTTGCAGCCGCTACGGAGTAGATGCTGTCCGCTATTTCTTGTTGCGAGAGGTTCCCTTTGGCCAGGATGGCAACTTCACCAACGAAAGCCTTATCTCCCGCATCAATGCGGATTTGGCTAACGATTTAGGCAACCTAGTATCCCGCACCGTTGCTATGCTGGGGAAATACTTTGATGGTAAGCTGCCTCTTTCCCGGCAAAATGGACCGGAAGATGACGGCCTGATTGCTATGGCCGGTGAGCTCCCCCAAAAGGTGGAGCGCCTTATGGATGCTTTACAACTGCCGGGAGCTCTTTCGGAAATTTTCCAATTTATCTCCCGCACCAACAAATATATCGACGAAACCATGCCCTGGGTGCTGGCAAAAGAGGACGCCCACAAGCCCCGGCTGGCCACTGTGATGTACAATCTGCTGGAAGCAATCCGTGTAGCTGCCGTGTTGTTGCAGCCTTTCTTGCCCCACACAACCCCGGAAATCTTTCGGCAAATCGGTGTGGGCTGCCAAGCTGATCTTATCACCTGGGAAAGCGCTGCTACCTTTGGTCTGCTGCCTGTAGAGGTGCAGGTGACAAAAGGGGATGTGCTGTTCCCCCGTATTGATATGGAAAAGGAACTGGCAGAGCTGGAAGCCATTGGCGCTGCCGCTAAAGCAGCAAAGGCTCCTGTAGAAAAGGCCGCTCCTAAGCAGGAGGAGAAGCCGGAAGGGGTTACCACCCTGGTGGATATTGCAGATTTTGCCAAAATCTCACTGCTGGTTGCGCAGGTAACTGCCTGCGAGCCGGTGCCGAAGGCAGATAAGCTGCTGCGGCTGGAGCTAGACGATGGCAGCGGCACACCTCGCCAGGTGGTATCCGGTATACACCTGTGGTATAAGCCCCAGGATCTTCTGGGCAAAAAGCTGGTGGTGGTTGCCAACCTGAAGCCTGCAAAGCTGCGGGGGGTAGAGTCCCAAGGGATGATTTTGGCCGCGGATGTAGGGGATAGCGCAAGAGTTTTGCTTGTGGATGAGGATGTACCCTGCGGTGCAAAGGTACGCTAAATTTGTCGAAGCAACAGACCTTACCAACTTGAACAATATGAAAGTTTTTCACATCTTGGTATTTGCCATAAAAAAATACTTGTGAACCATTGCAATACTGCACGGATATGTTACAATACTAGGAGAGAATGGTTGCAGCAACGGACCAACTCTCCTTTTGTGTTATTCTCACCTGCAATTGCGTATACACTATCTTTGCCGTATTTTAAGCGGCGGATTGGACGATACCCATGAACGATCTGCACAACTTGTGGCGCCAGATCACCAGTGCAATCGCTGTCTTCAAACCCATGGATGTGCTGGATATTTTGGTGGTTGCATACCTGGTTTACCATTTGATTAGACTTGTGCGAGAAACCCGCGCCATGCAGCTGGTTAAGGGAATGGCGGGTATTTTTGCGCTGTATTTAATATCTATATTGGCCCATATGAATACCCTGAGCTTTTTTATTCAAAACATTATTGGCTCAGGGATTGTTGTATTGGCTATTGTCTTCCAACCGGAGCTACGCCGGGCTTTGGAGCGGATGGGCCGAACCAAGCTGGGGGTATTTAACCGCTTTGGCACCAGCAGCCTAGACGACATTCGTATATTGCAGCAGGAGATGATTGCTGCGGTGTGCGAAGCCTGTGTTGCCCTTTCTGCCGATAAGGTTGGGGCGCTTATGGTAATTGAGCGGGAGATTAAGCTGGGAGAGATTATCAAAACCGGTACCGAAATTGATGCCCGCCCAAGTGTGGAGATGATCGGCAACCTGTTTTTTCACAACGCACCATTACACGATGGAGCTTTGGTTATACGGGACAGTCGGCTGTTTGCTGCTGGTTGCTTTTTGCCACTGTCCGCCAATATGGAAATTGGCAGGGAACTGGGCACCCGCCACCGGGCAGCGCTGGGAATGAGCGAAGTTTCGGATGCAGTTGTGGTGGTGGTCTCGGAAGAAACCGGCGCCATATCGGTTGCAGTAGATGGGCGTTTGCAGCGCAAGCTTTCCCCCCAAAACCTTACCAAGCTGTTGACCGCTAAGCTGATTCCCGCCGAACCTGAAGCAAAAAAAGGTAAGCCCGGGAGGACTCATGAATGAAAAAGATTTCTTTTGATAGCCTATTTAACAATGGGCGGTTTCTTACTATTTTTTCTTTGTTTTTCGCAGCCCTATCTTGGCTTATTGTCAGCATTATTTTGCAGCCAGATACCCCACGTTCGGTTAATAATGTACCGGTTACCCTAGGCAACCAAACCGATGCCTTGCTGGAGCTTGGGCTCAATCCCATTGTGGATACCGAAACCTTTGTAACAGTGAATGTAAAAGGCCCCAGCACCATTGTGGGTAACCTAAAGCCGGAGAACTTTACTGTAACCGTGCGACTGAACAGCACCGTAACGGAACCTGCCACCTATGAGCTGCCCCTGGTTGTAACCAATGCTACAAAGGAAAACCTGGGAGAAGGGGTTGTGGTGGAAAGCATTGTGCCCTCTACCATTAAGGTGCGGTTTGACAGACTTTCTATAAAAACATTTACCATCGAACCCCAGGTGAGGGGAGTATCTGTTCCCCCGGATTATGTGGTGATCGATCAGGAAAAGGTGAATCCTTCCAAGGTCACGGTGTCCGGGCCTCAAGCAGATCTGGACAAGATTGACAAGGCGATTATATCGGCGGAATTAACCGAACCCTTAACCCGCAATTACGCAGAATCTCGACCCATTGTCTTTCTGGATGTGGAAGGCAAGGTAGTCAGCTCAGACAACCGCCATTTGGTACTGGATCAAACCGAGGCCCAGCTTACTGTTCATGTAAAGAAATTAAAAACCTTACCCTTTAAGGTGGAATTTACCAATGTCCCCTTTGAATTCCCTCTAGAAGCTCTAATGGAGCGAATGTGGCTGAGCAACGAAACCATCAAGGTTGCAGGCCCAGTGGATACCATTGACAACTATCAGGATCTGCTGCTGGGCCATGTGGATCTGCGCACTGTGGATCTGGAAAACACCGACTTTGACTTCACTGTGGAGCTGCCCAACACTGCCTTTACCAATGTGGATAACATCACCAATGTACTGGTAGAATTTGACACCCAGGGTCTAAAAACAACAGGCTTTAACAATGTTCCAGTCACCACAACCACCCCGCCTTCCCAGTATAAGGTTGATTTGCTCACCTCTACTATCCGCCGGGTAAACCTTACTGGGGAAGAGGATTTACTTGCTGAGATCACCACCGATGATATTGTAGCAGTGATCGATCTCACCGAAAAGACATTGCAGCCTGGTCAATACAGTTATCCCGTAAAGATCAGTGTTCCCACCAAGGGGCTTGTTTGGGCGACAGGCGAGTATAGCGCCATCATCCAAGTATCCGAGGTTCCACAGCCATAATGTACTAAGCAGCGGTTTTTTCTTTAAGCCGCTGCTGTTTTTTTTACGAGCACCCAGTAAAACTGCAAACAGCTGACAAGGATCCTTTTCGTCTAACAAAGCTGGTAAACCGTCAGGCAGAAAACAGCGCTGCAAGGTGTTGGTGTGTTTGATTTACGTTTTCGTATAAGTGCTCTCTGCATAAAAAGACAGCCCAATTACGCAAAAAAGGTATTGCATTATTGGGCTGTGTGGTTTATAATAGATACTGTTCTACAAAAACCGCGTCTATTGGGGGATATAGCTCAGCTGGTCAGAGTGCACGGTTCACATCCGTGAGGTCGTGGGTTCGAGCCCCTCTATCCCCACCAGTATCCGATTGCTTATGCAGTCGGATTTTTTGTTTTTCTGCCATCAGTGTATCGGCACACATAGCTGGCAAAAGTCATCTTTCACCATCTGGGATGTATATTGTTCCATCACTGGCCTTGTATCATCCAGATGATAGCCCTTTGCCAGTAGGTGTGTAAAACTTTCCTCATATCCCGTTAAAACCCCTTCCATTGTATGGGCAACCTTAAAAATAGCGTATTTGCCACCAGGGATCTTTGCTTTCTGAACAGCATCTCCGCTGACAATATATCCATCTGGTATCACAATACCGGCATCGTAACGGCAATTCTCCGGTGGTGTTGTTTCCGGGTTGTCTTGTACAATAGCCAGCAGGGTAGACGGCTCTCTAAATAAGCCCTGTGCCTGTGCCCAGTCCTTGAGCTTTTGCATGGTTTGTAGATTGTCCACTCCATAATGGCCAAATTTTCTAATATAAGCAATTGTATAGGGTGGTACTGTTTGAATTTGCATTTCCATTGCTGATTTTCCTTTCTCAACTAAGATACCATCACTATACAGTATATTAAAATATTTGACAATATATAGGTTTATAATTGTGTTATTTGTACAAAGTTTGTTCTGCTAGCAATCAATTCTTTCAATTGGAGCATTTTTTATAAGGGTTTGGACTTGATATATTTGTAACAAAATATTTACATTCTTGTCATAATAATTTATAATAATGCTTACGGAATTTTTTATTACTTTACAATATGAGAGGTAGGGTTTTTCATGATTACACAAAAAAACAAGTCAAGTGGACTTGCCCTGATCCCGTTTTTACTATTTATTGCAATCTATCTAGGTGTGGGTGCTTATCTGCACGCCAAAGGTGTGGAGATGGCCTTCTATCAGTTTCCGGTGCCCACTGCTTGCTTAATCGGTGTTGTTGCTGCTTTTCTGCTGTTTAAAGGCAACATGACCGAGAAGTTTGCTGTTTTTGCAAAAGGGGTAGGCTCTGAAAACATCGTCATTATGTGTATGATTTATCTGCTGGCAGGTGGTTTTTCTGCTGTATCCAATCAAATGGGTGGGGTAGATTCTGTAGTAAACCTTGGGCTTTCTTTGGTTCCCGCCCAGTTTGCAACCGCTGGTTTGTTCGTTATCGCTTGCTTTATGTCCTTGGCCACAGGCACCTCTATGGGAACATTGGCAGCTATAGTACCTATTGCTATGGGCTTGGTGGAAAAAACCAACCTGAACGCTCCGCTGCTAATGGCAGCTGTGGTTGGCGGTGCCATGTTTGGGGATAATCTCTCGGTTATTTCCGACACCACCATTGCCGCCACCAGAACCCAGGGCTGTGACATGCGGGATAAGTTCCGCTGCAATCTCACTATTGCGTTACCCGCTGCCATTATTACCTTTGTGTTGCTGCTTATCTTTGGGAGACCTGAAACAGCAGCGGCCGTGGATGTGGGCCCCTTTAGCATCATTAAGGTTTTGCCATATCTTTCGGTGCTGATCTTTGCAATCCTGGGTGTGAATGTGTTTATCGTTTTAACCGGTGGTATTGTATTTTCTGGGATTATTGGTATGGCTACCGGAACTATGTCCTTCCTGGGATTTGGTGTAGCTGTGTACGACGGTATGAAGGGTATGATGGAAGTATTCCTCACCTCCATTTTAATTGGCGGCTTGGCCCATATGGTCACCCATGAAGGTGGTATTCAGTGGATACTCAATAAAATTCAGCATCTTATTCGGGGCAAAAAATCCGCTGAAGTGGGCATTGCCACAATGGTGGTTCTCTCGGATATTGCAGTTGCCAACAATACCATCGCCATTATTGTAGATGGCCCTATCTCCCGGAGTATCTGCGAAAAATACAAGGTGGATCCCCGCAGAGCTGCATCCCTTTTGGATATTTTCTCCTGTGTGGTACAGGGGGTTATCCCTTACGGTGCCCAGCTTTTAATTTTAGGATCCTTAACAGGCGGTGCTGTGGCGATTTCTCAGCTGCTGCCGCTGCTGTGGTACCAGTGGTTACTGGCCATTATGGCTCTGCTTTCCATCTTTATCCCCTTTGCCAACTGGAGCATAAACAAAGATCCCTGGAACTTTGAAAAGTGGGAACCCCAAAGCAAGGCAGACGCTCAGTAAGGGTATAATAAAAATCCACCCGCTGAGCGGGTGGATTTTCTTATGCGGGCAAAGCCCTATGATACTAGCGGCGCCTAAAGGCGCTTTATGC
>CAYNCW010000103.1:0-8732 GCA_964395635.1 uncultured Oscillospiraceae bacterium | reverse complement strand
TTAAAATATTGACAAAACCTTTGTATGAATATGCAAAAATTTTGAAATTTTTTGTTTCTTCCTTCCAAAAAACGGTTTTGGTACATATTCTTTACATTTGGTGCCGTCTATTTTATAATACTATCTAGAAGCCAATAGCCAAGGCAGCCTCCATGTATACGCGTGTTGGTTGTTTCTTGGCGATATAGTATACGTTGGAAACAATGGAGGTTCAAATGCTGCAATTTGAAGAACAGCGACAAAAACTCCTGGACTTAGAGCCGGAGCTATTACGTCTTGGAGATGCTTTGGGTATAAAAGCTCTGGAAAAACAGTTGGTAGAATTGGAGGAACAGGCAGCCGACCCCAACTTTTGGGGGGATTTGGCCGCCAGCCAGGCGGTGCTGCAAAAAACGCGGCAGGTGAAAAACAAGCTGGAGCAGTACCAACGTCTGCGCTCCAGATTTGATGATACCCTCACCCTCATTCAGCTGGCAGAGGAAATGCAGGACGAAAGCGTCTATGACGAGGTGGCCACCAACGCCAAGCTGGTGGAAACCGACCTGCAAACAATTAAGCTGGCCACCTTGCTCACCGGGGAATACGATAGCAAAAACGCCATCCTCACCTTTCACGCTGGGGCAGGCGGAACCGAAGCCCAAGACTGGGTGCAGATGCTCTATCGTATGTATACCCGCTGGGCAGAACGCCATGGCTACCGGTATAAGGTGCTAGACTACCTGGACGGCGAAGAAGCAGGAATCAAATCTGCATCCATACTCATCCAAGGGGACAATGTCTATGGATTTTTGCGCTCTGAAGCAGGGGTGCACCGTCTGGTGCGGGTCTCCCCCTTTGACTCTTCCGGCCGCCGCCACACCTCCTTTGCTTCGGTGGAGGTAATGCCGGAAATTGACGAAGATACTGACGTGGATATCAACGACTCCGACCTGCGTATAGATACCTATCGCTCCGGGGGCGCGGGGGGACAGCATGTAAACAAAACCGATTCTGCTGTCCGGATAACCCATCTGCCCACCGGTATTGTCACCGCTTGTCAAAACGAGCGCAGCCAGCATCAGAACAAAGAGGTTGCTATGAAGATGCTGAAATCTAAACTTATCGAAATCAAAGAGCGGGAACATCTGGATAAAATTGAGGATATAAAGGGAGAACAAAAAGAGATTGGTTGGGGCAGCCAAATTCGCTCCTATGTATTTATGCCCTATACTTTGGCCAAGGATCACCGCACTAACTTTGAGGTGGGCAATGTAAACAGCGTTATGGATGGGGATCTGGACGGCTTCATTTTCGCCTATCTCAGCAATAAATCAGCGGGCGCACAGCAATAATCCAATGGATTTTGAGAGGTAGCTTATGCACCACGACTATATTCTGCGGGAAATCGAAGCCCTCACCAGGTTTTTGGCAAACACCTTGTTTCAAAAGCAGACCGAATCCCCTGCAATCTTTGACCAGCAGGGAAACCTCTCTCACCAAACTTTTTTGCTGCACCGTCTTCATCTTTTGGTGCAGGACGGCAAGGTCAACCAGGCGGAAAACCTACTGTTTGACACCATACAGGAAAATCCCAGCTCAGAATATCTAAAAGCCGCCATTGATTTTTATGATATGCTGAGCCATATGTCCGACCAGCAACTAGAGGCCTGTGATTTTTCCCGACAAGAAATTGCCGAAGGCCTTTGTGAAATCAAGGCTATGTTTCAGGTATGAGCCACTAACTGCTGCTGCACTTGTATCCTTTGGATCTTGTGCAGCAGCTTTTTTTGCCCGCAATACACAAAAAATAGTTAACCTGTAAAAGCTATACAATACTACTAGGCACCCAATAGGTTTGCCATTAGATTTACATAGATGATTGGTCTCAAAAGGCAGGCAACCCCGCCATACAGAAGAACAAACCGCAAAGAATTGGTGATTTGAGTTGGTGTTTCATATACTATCCACCCTATCCCCAAGCACCTTTGTGCATATAGACAAATCTAACTTTCCATAGTAAAAATACGCCCCAAACCGTTGACAAAACCATAACGGTATGATTATATTAACATGTGAACAATTATTCATGTATTAAGGGGGATACCTATATGCATCGCACAACAACCTTAGAAAAAACACATACCGCTTGCTGCACCCACAGCCACCAAGATTCCTGTACCTGCGGGCATACCCATGCCTGTTCAGAAACCATATCCCAAAGCCAAAACTGTCTGGATACCTGCCTCTTCGCAGACCATCCCCCGCTACAACAAGAGGGGCAACAGCCCCCCACTTCTCCCCCTGCCTTTGGCAGCATGCGGCAAACTTATCGGCTAGAAAATCTAAGCTGCGCCCACTGTGCTGCTAAAATTGAGGAACAGATTGCCGCTCTGCCAGGAATCACCTGCTGCAGTATTGTCTTTGCTACCCAGCAGTTGCGGATAACTGCCGAGAATCCAGACAGCTATTTGGCCCAGATGCAAGTAATCTGTACTGCTATTGAGCCAGATGTACAAATCCATAGCCAAACTGCCTCCACTACTCCTAGGCACAGCCACGAAAGCAGCAGTTTGCTATCTTTGGTGTTGGGTGGTGTATTGTTTGCAGCGGGAGAAGTCACCCAGCGGTTGGTCCCAGCTTTTGCCCCCTTTGTATTCACTGCCGCTGATTTGGTGCTTGGCAGCAAAATCTTGGTGCGGGCTGGGCGAAATCTTATAAAGGGCAAAATTTTTGACGAAAACTTTCTTATGAGCATCGCCACCCTTGGCGCCTTTGTCCTGCAGGATTTTGCTGAGGGAGTTGGGGTTATGCTGTTTTACCGCATTGGGGAGTATTTTGAACATCGGGCGGTGGAGCGCAGCCGAAGGGAGATTATGGCGGTGGTGGATCTCAGGCCCCAGGTGGTAAGCCTAGTATCCGGGGATACTGTCCAGCTCATACCACCGGAAGAGGCCCAGGTAGGAGATATTCTGCTGGTGCGCCCAGGCGACCGCATCCCATTGGATGGGGTGGTGGTGGACGGCGAAAGCCGTCTGGATACCTCCCCGGTAACCGGTGAACCGGTACCGGTCAAGGTAAGTCCCGGCAGTTCGGTGTTGTCCGGTTGCCTGAATACCACCGGTGTTCTAAAAATCAGAGCGGAAAAGGTGCTGGCCCACTCTATGGTCACCCGTATTCTGGACAGTGTGGAAAACGCCGCCACCCTAAAACCCAAGATGGATCGGTTTATCACCCGGTTTGCCCGTATCTATACCCCCTTTGTTTTGGCCTTGGCACTGTGTGTGGCGGTTATCCCCTCTTTATTCACCGGCAACTGGCAGTATTGGATCTACACAGCCCTCACCTTTTTGGTCATCAGCTGCCCCTGTGCTTTGGTGCTCAGTGTGCCGCTGGCTTTCTTTTCCGGTATCGGTGCCGGCTCCAAAAAAGGCATTTTATTGAAAGGTGGTGTTACCCTAGAGTCCCTAAACAGGATCCGTGCTGTGGTCATGGACAAAACCGGTACCATTACCAAAGGCAACTTTGCTCTGCAGCAGCTTCTCCCTGTCCCCAGCTGGCAGCCGGATGCCCTGTTGGCCATTGCTGCTGCCTGTGAACAGCATTCCACCCACCCAATTGCTGTAAGTATCCTAGAAGCTGCCAAAGAACAGGGCGTATCGCCGGAACAACCGCAGCAGGTAGAAGAGCTTCCCAGCAAAGGGGTAGTTGCCCAGCTGGCTGGTCAACAGGTGCTTTGTGGTAACCGTGAACTGCTGCAAAGCAGAGGGGTTGCTGTTCCCCAACTCCCCCAAGCCGATACCTTTACCCAGGTGTTGGTGGCTGTGGACAGTGTTTATGCAGGTGCCCTTCTCATTGCCGACACAGTGAAGGAGGAGGCAGTTTCTGCTGTGGCAGCCATAGAGGGGTTGGGGATTGCCACCGCCATGCTCACCGGAGATGCACCCGGTAGAGCCCAAGCAGTGGCACAGCAAACTGGTATAAATGAGGTGCATGCCGGGCTGCTACCCCAAGACAAGGTGGAAAAACTACGTGCTATTCGCTCCCAGCATGGCCCGGTTTTGTTTGTGGGGGACGGCATCAATGATGCCCCAGTACTTGCAGCAGCAGATGTTAGCGCCGCTATGGGCAGTGGTGCTGATGCCGCCATTGAGGTAGCCGACCTGGTATTTATGACCTCCAGCCTATCTGCAATCCCCCAGGCTTTCTCCATCGCCAAAGCCACCGGACGCATTGCAATACAAAACGTGGCGTTTGCCTTGGCAGTAAAGGGGATTATGATGGCACTAGGCCTTATGGGCTTTGCTTCTATGTGGATGGCGGTGTTTGCAGATTCCGGTGTTTCCCTGCTCTGTGTGCTCAATTCTATCCGGGTGTTGTACAGAAAGGATTCCTAATCTTGCCTCTTTTCAACAAACGAACGACGTTTGCCTCTAGTGGAGCATCAAGACTGGCAATTGTTTCAAGTGGTGGAATATGGTATACTGCCACTAGTAACAAACCAAGATAACAGGGTATATAACCAAAAGGAGGCAACAGCATGACTTCCAAAAGACAGCTTCGCAGCTTTACCAACAAAGGGGCACGGCTGCAATACGAGGTGCGGGGCTCTGGAAGGCCATTGGTGCTCTTACATGGCAACGGCGAGGATCATCTGCTATTTGACCAGATGGCAGCAGATCTGGAGTCCGACTTTATGCTTATTACACCGGACACCCGTGGTCACGGTGGCTCCTCTGCGGGAAGATTACCCATGGATTTTGCACTGTTCGCAGATGATCTTCGCGCTCTCCTTGCACATTTGGGACTCAGTAGCGCTCATATCTTGGGCTTCAGTGATGGCGGCAACACCGCTTTACACATAGGTTGGATGTATCCCGCCTATGTCTCCTCCCTGATGGTGTTGGGGGCAAACATGACCCCCTGTGGCATCAAACCGGAATACCAAATTCCCATTCTTTTGGGATACGGCCTGTGCTCTCTGGCTTCTTTACTGGATAGCCGAGCCGACCAAGCCAAAACCACTATGGAGCTTATGGTACGCCAACCCAACTTACAAGCCCACCAGCTGGCACTGATCAGTGCACCCACCTTGGTAATGGCCGGAGAGATGGATATGGTTAAGACCTCTGAAACCCTGCGTATTGCAGCCAATATTCCCAACAGCAAGCTTATTATTGTCCCGGATGCAAACCACTTTTTGCCCATTAGCCAGCCCCAAACCGTCAACACCTATATCCGGGACTTCCTTGCCACCATACCCTAATCCTGTACCGAATACTAGATAGTAAATCAAAAGCGGACGATAGACTAGGGAACCTTTCCCACAGCTATCGTCCGCTTTGCTTACTGTTCTCTGCCGAACCCGGCCAAACTGTTTAAAATTGCCTGAGCTGTATTCTCCTCAACCTCCAGTAAATCTGGTTGGTCGCTGATATTCTCCAGGTAATGAGCGTCGGAGGAACGCATAATATGCAGCCCTTGCACCGCAGAATGCTCTGTTCGCAAAGCCTGCAAATCTCCCTGTGGTGTCACCTCGACACAGGTAAACCCCAGATGGGGTGGAAATACACCTAAACTGGACAGGATGCTAAAGGATGCCCGGTCGATATGGGCGGGATAGCAAATTCCCCCGTATGTAGCGCAGATCCCTCGTATTTCCTCGATGCTGATACCGCTGGCAGTCACCAGCAAAATCTCCTCCAAGCCCAAAACCGTATCCTGGTGGTCCATGAGCCTTTGTTCCCCAAAGATGTGGGGCTTGTTTTTCACTAGTGGCAAGCAACCTGCTACATACCACCCAAATTCCTCTGCAGTATCCAAATCAGCAAACAAACACACCACATGAATTTCTTCGGAGGTACAAAGCTCCATCCCCGGCAACACGGTGATTCCAGCCTGTTTTCCTGCTTGCACAGCGCTTCTGCAGTTGCCCACCGTATTGTGATCGGTGAGGGCAATGGCATCCAGCTCCAGCAGTTTGGCCATCTGCACCAGGTTGTAGGGGGTCATGTCGCTGTCCCCGCAGGGGGAGAGGCAGGAGTGTATATGGAAGTCATACCGTAGTTTCATGAGTTTACAACATCGCCCAACAGCGCTGCTACCTTTAGGGCCAATGCATAGGCTGTTTCCTGGCTGGAAAGTACGGGTATACAGTTGGCCTCTGCCTGAGGAGGTACATTGTCGTCCATGGTAGAGCCCTCGCACAGCAAAATGCAGGCAATATCCGCAAGCTGAGCCACCGCCAGTGCGTTGATGTTGCCCATGACTGTGATCCACACCGCCTGCTCCGGTGCACGGCCCATCACCCAGCTGAGCAAATCCCCGATATAGCAACAGCTTACCTGATTATCCAGCCCCGATTGCCCAGCCAATACCTGCAGAGACAAGGCCTCACTTAGTTCTCGTACCGTCATACACCGGTATCCTCCTTTTTTTCTTCCCCCACACCTGCCAGCAGATCGGGAGAAATATCGATACCCGCAGAAATGGCCTCTTTGCGGAGAATAAACACACAATCATTGAGCCGTGCCACATGGCCGGTGACAATATCCTCCGCCAATGCCCGACAACTAGGGGCCCCACAGGAACCGCAGTCCAGATGTGGCAACAGTTTTTCCAACCGATCTATCTCGTTCATCATGGTAAAGGCCTCAGCAATATCATCGGACAGCTTCATCACCCCAGCATATTCCAGCTTGCTGTCCCATCGTACGCTTATCCCCAAGTTCTCGTTCCAATGGTTTAAAGAAACCGGCAGATATTTGCGCAGCCTTTGCAGCTTTGCTTTGGCAACATAGGGGTTTTCCACCGTAAGCACCCCGCCCACACACCCACCGGGACAGGCATTAAGCTCCACAAAATCCAGATCTTTTAGCTGTCTGCCTTCCAGCTGATCTAGTACCGCCATTACATTTTCTATACCGTCAGCCGCCAGGTACTTTTCCCGTATCAGCGCCGAGCATTCCCCTCCGGAATTGGCCCAGCTTACCCCTATAATTCCGGATTGGGCAACCGGCTTGGGGGTTTTTACCTTGTTCATATGATCCAACAGCCGGGGATAAATTTCTGCCATAGAAAACGCACCGTCCACCCAAGAACTTTCCATGCCAATGGGGGACACAATATCGGTTACCTTGGCAGGACATGGGGTGATAAAAAATGCACCGATTTCCGAATAATCCAGTCCGGTTTTTTTCTTTGCCTCTTCCTTTGCCAGCTGGGCTGCTACCTGCATGGGGGAAAGCAGTGGCAACACCTTATCACACAGCTGGGGATACCGCACCCGTATCAGCCGCACCACTGCCGGGCAAGCAGTGGAAATTACAGGCGGGTCCAGTGTTTTTTGCCGCATCATCTGGCGGGTGGCATCTGATACAATCTCCGCTGCTTTACTCACCTCCAACACATCGTCAAAACCCATATCCAAAAGCCCGGTGAGGACATAGTCGATATCGGTGAGATTGTGAAACTGCCCGTATAGAGTGGGGGCAGGCAGAGCAACGGTATATCGGTACTGCGTCATCAGCTCCAGGCTGTCGCAAACCGCCGATTTGGCGTGATGGGGGCAAACTCGGATACACTCTCCACAGTCGATACACCGTTCAGGCTTAATTCTTGCCTTGCCATCACGCACTCGAATAGCTGCTGTGGGGCAGCGTTTTATGCAGTTTGTGCACCCCTTGCATTTGTTTTCATCCAGAGTAACGCTATGATAAAACCCCTTCATATGGGCAACACCCCTTTGTGTTTCGGAGTATCGACCTGCCCTGTTATCCCTGAGCGGCCTTCACTGTGAGATATAGCTTGGTGCCTACCCCAACCTCCGACTCAATGCGCATTTCATCTGTATACTTTTTTATGTTGGGAAGCCCCATCCCTGCGCCAAAGCCCAGAGAACGCACCTCGTCCGGTGCTGTGGAATACCCCTCTGTCATAGCCAAGTCAATATCAGCAATCCCCGGACCGGTGTCCTCCAACAGAATTTCCACCCTATCCGGGAGCACCTCCACCAAAATACACCCACCGTTTGCATGAATCACCATGTTGATTTCTGCCTCGTACATGGCGATAGACACCCGCCGTATGGCTTCGGGGCTATATCCCAGCTGTTTGAGCATATTTTTTACTTTGCCCGAAGCCTCTCCAGCTCTGGTAAAATCATCCCCGGGCACCTCATACCTCTGTTTAATTGATCCCATCTTACTTATTCACATCCTCCGTTCAGTCCTGCGGCATACAGTTTACCGCAGGCGGTGTACATCGGATATTTGGTGGAAAGCACCAGAATTCCCGCTTCCTCTGCCAAGGCAAGCATTTCCGGCCCCGGCTTTTTGCCCCGCACAAACACCACACAGTGCATATCCAGCATTTCCGCTGTGCGAATTGCCTGTGGATTTAAAAGTCCGGTGAGCATCATTGCCTGATCCTTAAAAAACGCCAGCGCATCACTCATAAGATCGCTGCCGCAGGCAGCCTGAATATCCAGATCCAGGTTGGTTCCGCAAAGCACCTCTGCCTCCAAAATTCTTGCAATATCCCGTAGCAACATAAGCCTTTCCCTCCTGTATGGCCTGCCGGCGCATATCTTTTGAAACCATTATAGCATGGTTCCAGGGATTCAGACGCCAATTTTTTTGCTTTTTTTTTATTACTTTTGAATAAACGGTTTGATTGAGTGGTAAAAAGAATTTTAGTAATGAAATGTATTGTAGACATATAGTACAAAACCACCCTGTATTTTTCGGGGTTAAACT
>CAYNCW010000102.1:0-8740 GCA_964395635.1 uncultured Oscillospiraceae bacterium | reverse complement strand
TGGCTTAGAATGGTATAAAATAAATGCAGGAATTTAGATTAGGAGGTTAAAGTTTTATGGCAATAAAAGTAGGTATTAACGGTTTTGGACGTATTGGCAGACTGGTGTTCCGTGCTGCAATGGCACAACCCGAGAAGTTTGAAGTAGTAGGAATCAATGATCCCTTTGTAGATGTAGAGTACATGGAGTATATGACCAAGTACGACACCATTCACGGTCGTTTCAAAGGTGAAGTTTGCGGCAAAGACGGCAAATTCACTGTAAACGGCAAGGTGATTCAGGTTTATGATAAGATGAAGCCCGAAGAGATTCCATGGGGCGCTTGCGGCGCTGACTATGTTGTGGAAGCAACCGGAGTTTTCACCGGCCAAGAACAAGCTGAGCTTCACCTGCAAGGCGGCGCAAAGAAGGTTGTTATCTCCGCTCCCGCAAAGAGCAAAGAAACTCCTACCTTTGTTATGGGCGTAAATCAGGACAAGTATAGCAAGGACATGAAGGTTGTTTCCAACGCTTCCTGCACAACCAACTGCTTGGCTCCCCTGACCAAGGTTATCTATGACAACTTTGGTATTGTGGAAGGCCTTATGACCACTGTTCACGCAACCACTGCAACCCAAAAGACTGTGGATGGCCCCTCTAAGAAGGACTGGAGAGGCGGACGTGCCGCAGCTGGCAACATCATCCCCTCCTCCACCGGCGCTGCAAAGGCTTGCGCACTGGTTATTCCAGAAGTAGCAGGCAAGCTCACCGGTATGGCTTTCCGTGTACCCACCCTGGACGTATCTGTGGTTGACCTCACCGTTCGTTTGGAAAAGGCCACCACCTACGAAGAAATCTGCAGCAAGGTCAAAGAAGCTTCTGAAGGCTCCCTCAAGGGCATTCTGGGCTACACCGACGAAGATGTTGTTTCCTCCGACTTTATCGGTGATGCAAGAACCTCTATCTTTGATGCAAAAGCAGGCATCATGCTCAACTCCAACTTTGTTAAGCTGGTTAGCTGGTACGACAACGAGTGGGGCTATTCCAACAAGGTTCTGGAACTCATCGCTCACATGAGCAAGGTTGATAATGCGTAAGGTTGGCTTAACTCAGTAACCTATTGTTAGTAATAACAATTAAAAAACACGTTTCTTTTAGTGGCTCTGCCACAGGAAAAGAAGCGTGTTTTTCTATTACCACACATAGTGGGTTAGTTATCATTTAGCCCAAATTTAATCGAGCATAGCTTCTTTTTATAAAGCTGCTCATACGCCAATATTTCCTGCCTATCCCGCTTAATAGGAAATACTTCTAAAATAGAAAACTGAAAATGTTTGCAGTAATGTGGATCCTGTTCTATCAATTGTTTTAGGCTCTTATTGCCACCATGTTTGGTATGGACGTACTGACTCCATCTACCCCAAATACCATTTGTTTCGCTGCTTGCTGAACCCACATACTGTTTACCGGTCAAGGTATCGGTTATCAGATAGATGCCTGCTACTGTCGACAGCCTGTTTTCCCAGTCTGCATGTTCTTTGCTGTTGTCAACGATTGTTTTAAGAGTATGGTATGTAAGCACAACCTTTTCATAACTTGCAAAAACAATATCAGAGACAACGGGAAGAATGCAGAGCACCTCTTTTGGGGTTGTGCCATTTTGGCACCAGCTTCTGGTGGATTTGCCCCAATCAATCACAAGTCGGTTTTCCAGATCAGAAAGCACATCGGTTTTTTCCATTTGATAAAACACACAGCCATCAGCAATGCCATTATCTTGAGAAAGGTCTTTTGGTAAACGATTCCTGTCTAGAGGAGAACGACCAATAATTTTGTAACACCCTATATATTTGCTATGGGTGCCATCGGTACCCAAGAAACTGAACAGATATGTACAGTCCTTAAATCTTCCGGCACTTTGGATAGACTGATAAATATCAAAGAAGCCACGCTCAACATTTTGCATAACGTCCCTGTTGCTTAGGTTGTGTCTTACCAGTTTTGCTTTGGTTAAATCAATTTCGGTTATCAAAGATTGAAACATCATGACAAAAACCACCTACTTGTCGCTTTTAAAAAAAAAGCCTTCTACCTGGGGTTGCCCAGGCAGAAAGCCCTCTTAGATGCTTAGCTATAGTCCTAACACGTTGCAATGCCCACCTACCGAAACCAAGCTGCTCTCAGTGGAATATACCTTCTGCGGGCTACAAAGCTGCCTCCATACCCCGATCCATAGTGGATTCGCTTAATCAGCTGCTGCACCCCAACGATACTCAGTGCGGACACCGCCAGCAAGGCAACCGTCCATCGCAGATATTTGCCCACTGTCACACATCCTTTCCAAGTGTCAATAGCCCACAACCAAAAAGCTGCCCATGTTGTCTATTGTATAAGGATTATCAGAAAAATCTGCTGGGAAAGCACTGCCCTGATGCACAAAGGGTTCCTGGGAACAAAGCTTGTAAAAGTTTCCCCAAAACCGGTCGCTTTCTCCAATGATGGTTTCACCACCCAAAGACTCTAGCAGGGTAAAGGGAATATACAAGGTCCCCCCCCAATATACCCCCTGAAGATCCTCGCCGCCAAAGGGTTTATACATCACCGAATCCGGCGCGGTAACTGGAGGCTCTGGTGCTGCGTTTTCCATCACGCCGATATGCACCTCGCCGGTGCTGGGCAGATCCACATACAAAGCCTTGTCCTTATTCTGAAAGAGGTAGAACACAGCCCTAAGAAGGCTTGTCTCAGGTGGAGACACCTCAAAGGCCCACATCCGCAGCGCAAGATAGGTTGGCCCCACACACAGAACACATTGGGCATAGGGCTTGTAATCCCGTTCTTCGGTGGGATACAAGGTGATCTTTGCTACCGGTAGCGAATCAAACTGGGGTTGCCCTTGTACTTTGCTAACTTTAAAGGTCATAACCGGATATCTCCTCTCGGTGTCACCGTATCACTGCACCATACCCTTGGGCCAGGGTGTGCAGAATCTGGGAATCTATAGTACAGCGGGCATCAATAATGGCCCGGCCATTATAATACAAAAGCGCCATCTCCAAAGCTTCTTCGGTTTGGGCCAGCAAACATACCGGCGTGGATACCAGGTGGGCATTTTGGCCAAAACAATACGCATCCTCGATACTGCCAATAGCAAACACAACCGCGTCTATCCCCTCATCCTCTTGCTCTAAAATAGCTTCGGACATATCCAGGTTGCAGGTGATTTCTTGGGATAAGCTACAGTCTTCCTCTAAATAATGCACACGGTTTTCATCCGCCAGCAGTAGCGGGCCGCCGGTCACCAAATCGATGGGGAAATCGACATAGCTAAAGGTATCCATCACCCGGCGTATAACAGCCAGATGCCCCGGAGTAACCCCCACACCACCCTGCAAAATCCGTGCCCCCGCTGCCAAAAGCTCAAAGCAGGGCCGCTGAATATCTTCCGGCTCGATGGAATCGGTGTGGACAACTGCCATAAGGGGCACCTTGGCATACCCAGCCAGCCGCTTTACCGTTTGGGGCAGATGAAAGGGATCCGGGCTGTCTACCCCAAAGGCAGAGATACCCAGCTCTTGCAAACACACCAGCGCCGCCAGCACATCCCGGTCGCTATTGGTGCGGCCGTTGTGATCCACCCTAAAGGTTACCAGAATAGGAAGATCTGCCTGGCGGGCACCCAAAACTCCAGCCCGTGCATCCCCCAACTCCCCCATATGCAGCACCAGATAAGTGGCACCTGCAGCTGCCAGCTGTAGTGCCTGCTCCGCATAGGTATCAATAAGGTCGGTGTAGGGCAAAAGGCCAAAGGGCTCCGGTTGCTGACCGATAGAGGTGATGATTCCCGCGGTTTTGGCAGTCCCCCCTGTGGACTGGATGGTTAAGGCGATGATGCCTTTGCCCAGCTTTTCGGATTGATCGAAGTGATCCGCAGCAGCAAGGCTAAGGGGGTTAAGGCCTCCGGTAGGTGCGCAAAGAACATCGGCCCCTGCTTTGGCAAAGGCGTGCTGCAGGTTGGCTGCCTCAGCCGGATGCCGCAGCAACCAGCCTTGGGCCAACTCTTCCTGGGGTATTTTCAAACGAAAAGGTGTCAGGGCATCTCCACCCAGCAAAAGGGGTGTTTGTACTTGATGTGTCTTCATATTCGCATCCCAACGTTATCTTATAAATTTAAGTTGTTGCAGGGAAACAGCGTCTAATGGGTATGGGCAGCAAAGCGCAGCCAAGGTTACATGCTCATTGGGGCGTCGATCTTTAAAAGGCCCAGCAGGTTTGCTATAGTGGTTTTCACACAGATACAAAGGCAGAGCCTTGCCTGCATCAGTCCTTCCTCTTCCCCCTTTACCCGGCAAGCGGTGTAAAACTTATGGAAGGAGGTTGCCACATCGGTGGCGTAATGGGTGAGGCAGGCAGGGTCGTAGCGGGTAGCCGCCCCGATAATTTCGCCGGGAAACCGTGCCAACAAACGAATAAGCCCAATCTCCTCCGGTGTGGTCAGCAGCAAGAGATCCTCCTGGGAACAGCTGCGGGGGGTAATCCCCTCTTCCGAAAGCCGGGAAAGGATGCTGCAGATGCGGGCATGGGCGTACTGAACGTAGTATACCGGGTTTTCCGAGCTTTGCCGCACAGCCAAGTCCAGGTCAAAGTCCATAGAAGATCCCGGTGCATTGAGGTTAAAGAAGAACCGGGCAGCATCGATTGGCACTTCCTCTAAAAGATCAGTAAGGGTGATGGATTTACCGCTGCGTTTGCTCATGCGGTAGGGTTCCCCGTCCTTCATCAGCCGCACCAGCTGCATCAAAACAATGTCCAGCTTGTCGCCGCAAAGGCCGATAGCGTCCATAGCCCCCTTCAGTCTTGCCACATGGCCGTGGTGATCAGCCCCCCAAACATCGATTACCTTGTCAAACCCGCGAACAGCAAACTTGTTGTAATGGTAGGCGATATCCGCTGCAAAATAGGTGGCATTACCGTTCTGGCGGATGAGCACCTCATCCTTTTCCCCGCCGAAATCAGTGGCCTTATACCACACAGCGCCGTCCTTTTCGTAGGCAAGCCCACCATCGCGCAGTTTGTCCACCACCTGGGTTACAAGCCCTTCTGCATGCAGGGTGCTCTCGTGGAACCATACATCATAGTCTATCCGATAGCGGCCCAAATCTTCCCGCAGCTTCTGTATATTTTTCGGCAGTGCATACTCCACCAGCAGTTGCCGGCGTTCATCGCTGCTCAGGTTTAGCAGCGCATCCCCGTGCAGATCGGCGTATTCCTGAGCACGCACCTTGATGTCATCCCCCTGATAGCCGTCCTCCGGAAAGGCTACAGCCTCTTCCCCTTTGTAAATCTGCAGGTATCTTGCCTCTAGAGAGATGCCGAATTTTTCTATCTGGTTACCTGCATCGTTGATGTAAAATTCCCGGGTTACATCGTATCCCGCAGCATCCAGAGCAGCAGCCAAAACATCTCCCAAAGCGCCGCCCCGGGCGTTGCCCATATGCATGGGGCCGGTGGGATTTGCCGATACAAATTCCACCATCACCTTTTGGCCGTTGCCGTATTGGGTGCGGCCATAATCGCTGCCCAGAGCTGTAATACCCAAGAGCACCTGGGCAAACCATTGGGGCTGCAAAAAGAAGTTGATAAAGCCCGGCCCAGCCACCTGTGCCCGCTGAAAATAGGTGTCTTCAAAGCAGAGGTTGTCCACCAATGCCTGGGCAATTTTCTGGGGTGGCAACCGCAGCGCTTTGGCACTCACCAAAGCCGCATTGGCAGCAAAATCCCCATGGGAGGTATCCGCCGGGATCTCCACCACAAAGGTGGCAAGGGGTGCATCGGCAAACAGGCCCTCTGCCACTGCTTTGGTTCTGGCTGCTTCTATCATTTCCCGAACCTGTCCACGTGCGGCCGAGACGAAATCTTTGGTTGTCATTGGGTTACTGCTCCTTCACAAAAATGTACATTTCATTCTCGCTGGATAACAGGGAGTTGATGTCCAGCGAATATTTAAACTCCAGGTTTCCCCCGGTGTCGGTCAGATTGGATTTGATGCGGTTTCCCATAACGCCAATCATCATATCCCCTTCTGCAACCGAGTAGTGGCACTGGTGGCGAACGCCCCGCTCCACAATCAACTGGGTTTTGGCAGTGCCGGATCGCTCCAAGGTCACTTTATTCTCTTTTTCCACCCGCAAGGTGGTGCGAGAGCCCTGAAAGCCGGTAACTTCAGATTCCTCGTAGCTAATATAGTAATCGCCGTTCTTTTTATAGTATTGCCCGGTTGTGAAAAGTTCTATCACATCGCTGTCGTCCTGGTTTTTATAAACCCCTTTTATGTTAATAAGAACCTGCTTTTTCATCTTGAACCACTCCTTTGCCCTGGGTTTTGCGGGCCCTGCTTTTTCCCATATCCTTTTGGCCCTATACGCCGATACTGCTGAGGTCCACAGTGATGGTGTTTTTGCTTACGTCTTCCCCAATAAAATACTGGGCCACCTCTGCAAAACCCTCCACCGTATCGGTGACATAGTATCGGGTTGTTCCGGATTGCTCCCCCTGGCTGAGGATACCCTCCTCGCACAAAAGCGCCTTTATATGAGCGGCAGCAGCGGCACCGGGATCTATCAGGGTAACCTTGTACTGTAAAACATCACTTAGTATATCATATAGCAGCGGAAAGTGGGTACACCCCAAAATCAATGTATCTATATTCTCTTCAATCAGCGGCTTTACATAAAGCTGAGCCGTCAGTTTGGCTATCTGATTGTCCTTATCAAACATTCCGTTTTCCACCAGCGGCACAAACAGCGGACAAGCTTGGCCGAGAATTCTGGCGGACGGCAAAATGGAGCGGGCCGCCTTGCCATAAGCACCCGAACGGATGGATGCGGTGGTGGCGATTACCCCAATGCGGCTGCTCCCCCCCAACGCACAGGCCCAACGGGTGGCTGGCAGCACAACCCCAGTGTAGGGCACAGTCACCCCCAGCGCAGCCACATCTTTATCTGATACATTGGAGCTTATGGTGCCACAGGCCGCGACAATTGCTTTCACTTCTTTGCCAAGCAAAAAACGGATGCTCTGGGCAGCATAGCTGCGTATGGTCTGCCGGGAGCGGGTGCCATAGGGTGCACGACCGGTATCCCCCAAATACAAAATATCCTCATTGGGCATAATCTTGCGCAGCTCTTTGACTACGCTAAGACCACCCACGCCGGAATCAAATACCCCAATAGGTCGATTATCCATACTGCAATCGCTCTTTTCTGTATGTGGTATTTCCAACTATTTCTGGTATATGCTGCTTTGGTACCAACCGATATGGTATATATAGATGCAATAAGCCCCAAGTTGTCCCCCTTGCGGGAAAGAAAAAAGGCAGCCAAACCTAGCCTACCACCTTTCCCCATGGGGGTCTTGCCCCACCTGTGGGCATAAAACCAAGTAAGTATGGGGGTAAAAAAAGCTGTTAAATAGAAGCTAATGGCGTTTGCTTTCTTCCAGCGCGTACTGGATAAGGCGATGCACAATCTCCGGATAAGCAACACCGCTGGCCTCAAATAGCTTTGGGAACATGCTGATAGAGGTAAAGCCAGGCAGAGTGTTGATCTCGTTGAGCACTACGCTGCCGTCCTTGCGGACAAAGAAATCTACCCGAGCAAGACCGCGGCAGTCCAATGCCCGGTATGCCTTGATAGCGGTGAGCCGCACTGCCTGCATAACTGCCGGATCTTGTAGGTTTGCCGGAACCAACAGCCCAGCGGAATCATCCAAATATTTTGCGTTGTAGTCGTAAAAATCGGTGGTGGGCACAATCTCCCCCAATACATCCGAGGCTATGGGATTCATATTGCCCATAACAGCGCATTCAATTTCCTGCCCCACCACAGCCTGTTCCACCACAACCTTCCAGTCGTGGACAAAGGCGGCTTCCAGTGCAGGAACAATGTCGGTGAGCTTGGTTACCTTGGTAACCCCCACCGAAGAACCGGCATTAGCGGGCTTTACAAACATAGGATACCCCAAAGCGAACTCTAAACGCTCGGTAAGCCCCTGAATATCCTCCATATTTTCTTTGGTCAGTGTAATCAGCTTGGTTTTGGGAACCCCTGCAGCGGTGAGCAGGTCGTGGGCAACCGATTTGTCCATGCAAACAGCGCTGGACAATACCCCGCATCCCACATACGGCAGCCTTGCAAGCTCCAACAGCCCCTGCACGGTGCCGTCCTCGCCATTTTTGCCGTGCAAAACCGGGAACACCACATCTACCGCAATATGCTCCACACCCTCCGGGCGCAGCACCAAAATCCCCGGCGCACCTCTGTCCGGAGAGAAAACAGCAGGACAAACTGCATCGGAATGTAACCAGCTGCCATCCTCTATGGCCTCCGGCTCACCGGTGTAATAATACCATTTGCCGTCTTTGGTTATGCCCAGCGTAGAAACGCTGTATTGCTCCCTGGGAATGTTGCGCAGCACCGATGCAGCCGAGCGCAGTGAAACCTCGTGCTCGCTATTGCATCCGCCAAACAGCACACATACCTTTACCATGGGTATTCAACTCCTTTTTATGCCATTGGGTTGGTGTTTATTTTTACAGAAAGGGTGTTTACCGCCTCTTTTTTTGGGGTAAACTTACTATACTTCTGCATGTATTTACTCTGAAAAATCCTGATTGTCATAGGCAAAACCGCCTGACTGCGGCAGCACCCCCGCCCCGCAAGGGCAGATACGATACTATCATACCATAAACACAGGGTTTTGG
>CAYNCW010000101.1:0-8769 GCA_964395635.1 uncultured Oscillospiraceae bacterium | reverse complement strand
CATGGAGAGCCGAATGAAAAAACCCCGCAGCATTGTGGAAAAATTGACACGCAAAGGCTTGCCTGTGGATATTGAATCTGCTTCTAAGCACCTTACCGATATTGCCGGAATACGTGTAATCTGCAATTACATCGACGATGTATACACAATTGCCCAGTTACTGGTTAAGCAAGATGACGTCACCTTACTGCGAGAAAGCGATTATATCAAAAACCCCAAGCCCAATGGGTACCGCAGCTTGCATATTGTTGTATCCATACCTGTTTTCTTATCCAGCTGTATTAAACATATCCCGGTGGAGATCCAGCTGCGAACCATCGCTATGGACTTTTGGGCAAGCTTAGAGCACAAGCTTCGGTATAAATCAGATACTGCTATGGATGAGGTGTTGGCCTCCAGGTTGTATCAGTGTGCAGTTGGCATCTCCAATATTGACAATGAAATGCAGGATATCCACCGCCTCATCTCATCCGGCAAACAAACCGACAAAGAGAGCCACCAGGAATAACACAGGCAATTTGCCCATGAACATACACATAAGATCTATTTACTGCTAAAGGGCTGTGGTTTTCTCGCAGTCCTTTTTCTTACCCTTTCAATCCCCCTATACAAATACACTCCATGGCCTATTTTCCAGCCTGTGTGCATATACAATAGTTCTACGATATACCCAAAACCATCCCCTTAGAAAATTTCGGAGTATATGAGAGGTACACTATGAAAATTCGGCGACAAACTGCTTTGCTTGTCATCATTTATCTTGCATTTATCAGCCTGGGGCTACCGGATAGCGTATTGGGTGTTGCCTGGCCCAGTATACGTATAGAACTGGGCATCCCTTTAGAGGGCATGGGGGTTATCACAACCCTTTTGCTGATTATGTCCGCATTCTCCAGCATTGTCAGCACAAGGGCTCTCAATAAATTTGGCACAGCAGGGGTTACCTTTTTTAGCAGTGCCCTTACTGCTTTGGCCCTATTGGGGTATGCCTTTTCCGCCAGCTTTGTGTGGTTGATCCTGTTTGCCATTCCCCTGGGATTGGGGCAAGGGGCAGTGGATTCCGGCTTAAACAGATATGTGGCGGAACACTACTCGGCGAGGCATATGAACTGGCTCCACTGCTTTTGGGGCCTTGGCGCTTCTGTGGGCCCATTGATTATGACCCGTGCACTGCTGGCAAAAGGCTGGCGAACCGGTTACAGCGTTTTATCCACAGTCCAACTCTGCCTTGCCGCTGTTTTTCTTGTCAGCATTTTGGTGGGGTTATGGAAGAGTGCAGAGGAACAGTCATCACAAGCAAACAGCGAAGAAAAACAGAGGGATATTGGACTAAAGGCCGTATCTTACCAGGTTATGGCGGTGCTGTTGTTCTTTTTGTATGTAGGTCTGGAATGTTCAGCCGGATATTGGCTGGGCAGCGTGCTGATAGAATCTCGAGCAACCTCTGTGCAGATAGCAGGTTTGGCTGTAACTTTATTGTACTTGGGCATTATGGCTGGGCGGTTTTTATCGGGGGTTATCGTAAACCACTTGGGGAATATGCAGGTGGTTCGCGGCGGAATTGTTTTGGCTTTTGTGGGTTGTTTTTGTATTGGGTTAATCCACAGTACCCCGGGTATTTTGGCTGGCACCAGTATGCTGGGTTTGGGAATTGCCCCTATTTACCCCTGCTTAATGCATGAGACACCTCACCGCTTTATCAAAGGAATTACCGAAAAGCTCATTGGTTATCAAGTAGGCGCTGCTTGTCTTGGGGGATCGGTGTTATCCGTTGGAACTGGGTTATTGTTGTCCCGATTTTCTCTGGAGCTACTGTTTCCTATCCTAATTGCACTGTTGATTGCAACATTCGGAATAAATGAGGTTTTATATCGCAAACGTAAACTACTGGATTAGCGTTTTTTTATCCTACATAAAATTTCTCTCTCATGTAAACAGTATTTTATTATTATAAAACTCATATAGATACAGTATAGTACACCGGCAAACATGGCGTCGGTGTATCAATTGGCTATCTGTGTAGCGCGGTCAATGAAATAAAAAGTACGGCTGCAATCTTCTAAATGGTTTTTTTATATTTCGTTGCCGCTGTACTACTGTTGCATGAGGGAGTGGAGCAAGTGGAGCAATTGTCGATTCTTCAGCAAGATGCACTGGATGCCTATATTTACGGATACCCCCTTGTCCTTATGGGAATCACCTTAAAAAACATGCTGGCATCTGGTGCCACTGTGAATCATTTTATCAGCCAACCAAAATTGGCTACCTCTGCCTCTAAAGCAGTGGTGCGACCCAATGTGGATACACTGTATTCTTCGGCATGGCTGGATTTAAACAAAAATCCGGTGGTTATGGATATTCCCGATTCAGAAGGCCGCTATTATGTGGTGGAGCTGTTGGATGCTTGGACCAATGTATTTGCTTCAATCGGATCCCGCACAACCGGCACCCTAGCACAAAGTTATATCATTGCCGGTGCACATTGGGATGGAACCCTACCAAACATACAAGCACCCACCAACACTGTCTGGGTTTTGGCCCGTGTTCAGGCCAATGGAGCGGAGGATTTGGCAGAAAGTATCAAAATTCAAGAAGGATTTTCAATTGTTCCTTTTTGTTATTGGCGCAAATATGGCTTTACTGGCGCTGAAAATTACATAATAAAAAATGTAGATAAAAAAGTAACCCAGGACACTGGGGTACTACATAAAATGTCCGCTGAAGACTATTTTACCAATATGGTTTTGCAGATGGAGCAAAACCCACCTGTTATACACGATGAGGTAATGGAGGATAAACTCATAGCACTGGGGCTTACCGGTGGCAAGGCTTTTCGCTACGAAAAGCTTCCTCTTGCAGTGAAGCGGGCACTGGAATACGCTGTAGCCAACGGCCCCGATGTGATACATAAAGCCGGTATGCAGTATTTTATGTCCCATCAGAAAAATGGATGGTGCATGCTGCTGAGCAACATTGGGAACTACGGCACCGATTACATGCTGCGGGCCATTATTGCCCTGTTTCTTTTTGGAATAAATTGCCCTCAGGATGCGGTGTATGGCTTATCTTATATGGATCAGCATAACCAACCCTTTAAAGGTGACCGCAAATACACCATCCATTTTACCAGAGACAATTTTCCTCCGGTAAACGCTTTCTGGTCTATAACCCTGTACAACGACCAAGGGCTGTTGGTGGAAAACCCCTTAAAGCGATACGCTATCAGCCCTCACCTTGAAGACCTGCACTATGAGCCGGACGGTTCTTTACTTATTGAAATACGAAACACCCCGCCATCCGGCAACCGAAAAGCAAACTGGCTGCCTGCACCAAAGGGCGATTTTAATCTTACTATGCGGTTATATTGGCCTCAAGATGCCATTCTAACCGGAAAATGGCAGCCCCCGCCAGTACTGCGCCAATAATAATTCACTCGATGATACGCAAACAGGTGATTATCCTAATTTTGATAGTCACCTTTGTTCTTTGCCTATATTCATATTGGATCTGGGTATACTAACCCCATTGTACAAAGCCAATGGATGCATACTAGGCACCCATTGCAATCACCAACCGATTTGCCAGACTGATTCGTCTGCAAGGCTGACCAAACAGTGATGCGGAAAACGGGCTGCAAAGAGTTGATGAATAAGCTGATGTTTGGTATTAGGGAGGAAGGTTGTTTGAACAGTATCGGAGATGCCATGTTGCGCACCTTTATTGGATTCTCGGTATTGCTGGTTTTAACCAGGCTTATTGGCAAAAAACAGCTGGGCCAGCTGAACATCTTCACATACATCACCGGTATCGCCATCGGCAGCATGGCCGGCGAGATTATTTTGTACCAGGAAATAGATCTGATAATAGGGATACTTGTGCTGGTGCTTTGGACTGTGTTTGTATATATCGTGGAAACCATCAGCCTAAAAAGTATATTTGCCCGCATTTTGCTGGATGGCGAACCCACCATAGTCATTAAAAAAGGGCAGATAAATCAAAAAGCACTGAAAAAACAGCGGCTGAATATTGATGATTTAACCATGCTTCTGCGCACCAACCAGGTGTTTTCCATAGCAGAGGTGGCTTATGCAGTTTTAGAACCCAACGGGGATCTCAGCGTTTTAAAAATGCCGGAAAAAGAGGCTGTTACCAAAGGGGATATGCAGCTTCCCTCCCAAGCGCCAATCCATCTGCCAACAGCGGTAATCATGGACGGTAAAATCATCAAGGGCAATTTAAAGGAACTGGGCTTATCCCAAAGCTGGCTGCATCAACAATTGTCTCTCCAAAACATACACCAGCACCAAGAGGTCCTGTATGCAGAGGTACAGCCCGACAACAGCCTATATATACAGCAAAAGTAGTTTGCAGAATCTTTAGAATATTTTATACATGCGTGAATATATTTTTTGCAATATATTGTTTTATATACCATATTGGTGTATGATATATATGTCTAATGTTATATAGTTTATATTGTGCAAATATTACTAAATGGGGCTATCATACATGTTTATACGCGGATGGTCAAACGACCTTGAAATGGGCATAGAAGATATTGATCAACAGAATAAAAAGCTGTTTGAGACATTAAATTTATTTGCCTTTAAACAGAATTTTGATTTTTCAAAGGCAGATCTGATGATGATTATCCAATACATGGTAGAGTATGCCACAGATCACTTTGCAGCCCAAGAAGCCATCATGAGGGAAAAGGAATACCCCTTGCTGCAATATCATGCGGATTTACACAGCACCATAAAGGATAAACTGGAGCAACTCAAGGAGCTACTGGAAAGTGATCAGTTAAGCGATCCTTTGGAAAGACTCCTTGACATTGCAAATGAACTAATGAATATTCACATTGCTCAGGACGATTTTTCTTTCATTCGCTTTTGCAACGAGACATATTCCTTAATGGCCAAGTCCATTGAAGGATGTAAGTGCGAAATAACCTCTATGAACAATGTGCTGTTGGGCACCGGTAAAATTGAAAGGGTAGATCCCAGCCAAATAGTGATTGCCAACGATGGTTTTGCAGCTATTTATGTGGGCCTCAACGACCTTGTAAAGGTTGTGTTGGTTGACCCTGACCTAAAAATACAGGTGCTGATTGCCAGGGTATTTGTTTCTAAAGCAGATGAATTAAAGCTATTTAATGAACAAGTCGTTCATATTTTCAATGAGAGAAAATTTGTCAGAGTACCCACAAAAATCGAAACCACCATTGGCACAGAGGGTGGCACCGTAAAGGTTATTATTGCAGATATCAGCATTGGTGGTATGCTGCTACTTAGCCAAGCTCCGCTGAGTCTCCATGAAAAAATAACCATTCACTTCCCTACTGATACTAAAACTCTATCTATCCCTGCAAAGATTGTACGTGTAATTAAAAATTCCCGTCATGGCTACAAGTATGGCTGCCGCTTTGCTGCCCGCAGAACCCAGATAGACATTATCGCCAAGTTTGTTATGGAGCGTCAGCAGCATATGCGCTTATCTCTAAAAAAAGAAAATGGCAGTTCAAGCAAATAATCTTGAATTGCCATTGTTTTATCTTTATAAAAATACATAAATGAACGGGATATCCAGCAGCTTCTTATAGCTAGAAACCGATACCAGCTTTTACTATGGGCGTTACCTTGGCCCTATGAAATGCATTCACAAAATGTTAGCAGTCTTGTCACGTCCAGTATCCTTTTATGCTGTACCATGAATGCAAGTAGTATTTGTACTGGAGGTTTGTTGATGCGGTTGTTGCTATGGCCATTTCGCATGATCTGGATGCTGCTGAATCTGGTGTTTCAACTCACCGGTCGGCTAATTTGTGCAGCCATTGGTCTTGTACTGCTGATAATCGGCATAGTGCTTACTGTAACCATTGTGGGAGGCATTATTGGAATTCCCTTGCTCATCTTTGGTTTTCTCCTACTTGTGCGCTCTATATTTTAATGAACCATACAGTATATAAATCGGATCCTTACTTACAGCAGTTCGCTGAGTAAGGGTCCTTCTTTGTTCTTATACCGGCTACCTTTACCCCGACGGAAATGAAAGAGAACCGGAGTGCATAGCCCACTCCGGTTCTCTTTTATCAATCAGTATTTACTTGGCGTTATTTTCTATCAAAACCCGCACACTTTCCACAACAGCGCGGATTGCGGTGGTGGTGTCGTGGTTGTGGGGATCCTCCAGACCAAGCTTAGCGCGTTCCTGGTTCCAAACTGTGCTGAGAACACAGCCTGCTTTTGCACCCAAAACCTGGGCCACAATATACAAAGCAGCGCTTTCCATCTCGGAGGCCAAGCAGCCCGCTTTCACCCAAGCATCCCATTTGTTGTTGAGGTCATAGCCAATGGGCATTCTGGAAGGGTCGTGCTGGCCGTAAAAGGAATCCTTACAGTGCACCACACCCGCGTGCCAGTTTGCACCGATACGCTTTGCCCCCTCCACCAGTGCGTTGGTTACATCCAGGTCGGCAACTGCTGGGAATTCTGTAGGCACATATTCCTTGGAGGTACCCTCCATGCGGATAGCGCCGGTAGCAATCACCAAATCTCCGCCTACAACCTTGGTGGCCATACCACCGCAGGTTCCAACACGCAGGAAATACTGCACACCGGTTTTGTACAGCTCCTCCACACCAATCGCGGTGGAAGGGCCGCCCATACCAGTGGACATAACCAAAACTCGCTCACCCTTTAATTCGCCCAGCCAGGTGGTGTATTCTCTGTTTTGGTGGTGAAAGCGGGGATTTTCCAGATACTGGGCAATTTTCTCAACCCGACCCGGGTCACCCGGTAAAATAACATACTTGGCACCGTGGCTATCGTCAAATCCGATATGATACAGTGGTTCCATCTTGTTCTCTCCCCCATTGATCCTATTTTACCCAATATGAGATTTTACCCAATATGAGATTTTATCCGATATACAAGCTTACTTGCACAGCTCAGCTGCAATTTGCGAAGCCAATTTTGCATTGTTAAACACCAGCTGAATGTTGGCTTCCAGGCTTTTGCCCCCTGTAATTTTCTGAATGGCATCCAGCAAAAACGGTGTGGTTTCCTTGCCTTTGATACCTTGGCTGGCTGCATCCTCCACCGCTTGGTTGATGGAGCGGCTAATTACATCCGCATCCATTGCATAGGCTTTGGGAATGGGATTGGCAACCACCATACCGCCCCCCAGTCCGAGCTCCTGCTGCGCCTTAAAGCTAGCTGCAATTTCCCCGGGTGTATCCATCCGATAATCCACCGAAAAACCGCTGGAGCGGGTGTAAAAGGCTGGGAGCTCAGCAGTTTGGTAGCCGATAACCGGCACACCCTTGGTTTCCAAATACTCTCTGGTCAGCCCCAGATCCAAAATGGATTTTGCACCTGCACAGATAACCATCACCGGTGTTTGAGAAAGCTCTTCCAGGTCAGCGGAAATATCCATAGTGGTCTCTGCACCACGATGCACACCACCAATACCGCCGGTTGCAAAGATAGAAACCCCTGCAAGCGCCGCAACAATCATAGTGGCTGCCACAGTAGTGGCCCCATCTTCCTTACGGGCAACCAGCACCGGAATATCCCTTCTGCTCACCTTGGTTACTGCAAGACCCTTTTGGGCAAGATAATCAATTTCATCTGCAGACAAACCCACCCGCAATTTGCCACCGATAATGGCAATGGTAGCAGGGACAGCGCCGTTATCCCGCACAATTTTTTCCACAGCAAGTGCGGTTTCCTTGTTTTGGGGATAGGGCATACCATGAGAGATAATGGTGGATTCCAGCGCCACCACCGGTTTATTGGCTGCAAGAGCCTGCTGTACCTCCGGTGCAATTTCCAGATAGTTTTTCATATTGTTCATAAATACCAACTCCCTTTCTCAACTGGGTTACTTTTATTCAACCATCCCGATTATCTGGCGAACAGTTTGTTCACTGATAAAGGGGCTAACCGTCTCGGTGCTCTCCATACAAATCTTCGCCGCAGCCAGCCCTGCTTTGGCACAGTTTTCCAGGGTAAATCCCTTTTTCCATGCCCAAACCAGTGCTGCCATAAAGCTATCTCCAGCTCCTGTGGTGTTTTGTATTTTCGCATTGTAGATAGGTAACCGAATACGCTCCTCACCAGATGCTGCATAAACACCTTCGCTGCCCAAGGAGATGAACACCTGCTGTATCCCCAAATCCAAAAAGTACTTTGCCGCCTGCTCCAATGTCTTGTCATCGGTTATAGCAATACCGCTAAGCAGCTCGGCTTCCAGCAGATTGGGCTTTAAGGCATATACACTGTGCAGCATCCCCCGCAGCTTTTTCGCTTTGGTGGTGGATACTGTATCCACAAACAAGGGGCAGGTGCAGCGTTCTGCCAGGTAATGCAGCGTTTCTTCCGGAATATTGGTATCCGCAATGCAAAGGGCCGCACGGTTGATGATGTTGATTTTATCTTCAATAAAAGCAGGGGTGAGATGGTTGTAGATCTCCATATCGGATACAGCTACATCCATCTCCCCTTCATGGTTGGTAATGAACAGATAGGTGGAGGTGGTGCCGCCAGGAACGGTCAGGGAGTAGTTTACGTCAATTCCCAAGCGCCTGCAGCTTTCGGCCAACTGCTGTGCGTGTTCATCCTCGCCAAAGGCTGAGATAAACTTCACATCTTCCCCCAGCAAAGCCAGGTTGTTGGCAATGTTGCGCCCTACGCCCCCTTGGGATATCCGCACCATTCCGGGGTTGGAATCCTCCCGTACCAGTTGATTAAAAGGCCGACCGAA
>CAYNCW010000100.1:0-8792 GCA_964395635.1 uncultured Oscillospiraceae bacterium | reverse complement strand
TTTGAATAATTATTCTATTTTTATGTATTTTATTCCAATATGCAGAGTATAAAAAAGCGTCCGCACACTTTTAAGCTGTGCGGACGCTAAATTTGTTTATACATTTTTAAGAGAAACAGCCATGCTATTTCATGGGACTCACTCTTTCTTGTTACTTCAGAAACAAATAAATTCGCATTCCGACGGTCGCATTAACACTACACGTATACGAAAAACAAATTTATCGAAGAACGCCTTAAACCCCTGAGTTTAGTACCCAATTATTTCGGACAAATCTCCTTAAGATTCAGCTTTTCCCTATAACATTTATAGAAACTGCTCTGCTATTTATGGGAACTGCTCAGGCACAAAGGGCCGGCGTTGTGTGCCCTTTTATACATTGATGCTCTGGTTCTGTGTACATTGGAAACACCGCCTTTCTCTTCACGTGAACCCGTAACCGTTTTAGGATGAAATACCGGAATCTATCCGACTCATAGACCCCCTTACTCTTCACTACACTTTTCTTAGTACCATCCTTGACTATAGTATAGCACAAAATTACATAATGTCAATATAAGTTTTAAAATTATTTTAATTATTTTGTATGCATGTCACAGTATGCACTTTTTTCTTATATTCCCCCTATATCCATTGACTTATGGGGCAAATTAATATAAAATAATACAAAATACACAGTAAGACCGGTGCTTGTTACATGCGCCGGACTGGAGGTACGCATGAGCGACGAGCAAAACAAAGATATGGAAATGGAAGAAACCACAATTATAACCCTGGTGGATGATAACGACGAAGAGCGGGAATTTGAAGTGGTGGATTCTGCCGAACTGGATGGGCAGGAATATGTGGCGCTTGTGCCTGTATTGGACGAACCGCAGGAAGTTTTGGAGGATAGTGGCGAGCTGGTCATCCTCAAGGTTGTGGAAGAGGACGGCGAAGAGTTTTTTGACGCCATTGAGGACGAAGAAGAATTCGACCGCATCAGCGCTATTTTTATGAAGCGTTTGGAAGATGTCTTTGATTTTGAGGACTAAACAATAGCTAAACATCCCTGCTGTGTTCGCGTAAATGTTGTTTGTATATAATCCAACATTATTTACACGGGAGCCCGACTCTGTGGCTATGATTGCAGACCTCCCGGTTGCCTTTGTGCAGCCGGACGAAGGGAGCATGAACCCCCCAGGAGGGCACCCACCTGTCATTTGACGGGTTTTAATCTACAACATACGGCTCGGCGGGGCTATGTATTATTTATTAACGGCATAGGGATCAAGAGAATTTTTGATCCTGTGCCGTTTTATATTTTTACCCCTGCTTTGACATTGTCAAGGCAGGGGTTTTGCGTGTAAATGGTTCTACCGGCACTCTATATTGCCGTTTTGCCAAAGCAGCCACAAAAAGGGATCCAGTATACGGTGGGGCATAATTTTCTGCACCTGGCCCATATCCCCTGGGGGGCTGCCCAATGCGCTAAAGGCAAAAAAACCACTTTTGGAAAACTGCGCTTTCACCTGGTTTACAATTTCCTGGCCGCCCCAACACTCTATCAGGCTTTGCACCTCCATGTTGCAGCTTTCCCAGTCTATTCTATCCAAAGCGCCGTCCCGTAGATGCCGGGAGCTCCCCCCCACAAAGCTGGAGGGATCCAGCAGCCCTTTAATGGTATCCAGTTTGGTTAGGCAAACCGCAATGGGAATGTCGATTTTTTGCTGCATATTCTTAAGGCCACGCCCGGTGCGAATCAGATGGATTATCCGCGCCAAAAGAGCCCCGGGATCAGTGTCCAGAATGGGTTTTCCCTGCATACGGAGGATTTCCTGAACCCCTGGCAGCTGGGCGGGATCCAATAACAAAAAAATACCTTTGGCGTTATAGATACTGCGGTTGTATTCTGCCAGCATCCGCTGGCTTTCAAAGTTGCCGCCAGCTGCATCATAAAAGGTTAGGTTGCAGGTGGTTCCCCTTGCTCTTTCTCCAGAAAACACCAGGGAGTATTGCAGTGGGGACAAATCCTCCTGCTGGGTGGAAGGAGGGCAGATCCCCTGGACAAACAGGGGATACTGGTACACCCGGTCGTACACCGCCATGGTGGCATCCCCTCCCACCGGATGCAGCGCACAGGAATAGGCCTTGCCCAAGTCCAGCTTAATTCGATTGATCAGAACCGAGAGGAAATTGCTTTTTCCCACACCCTGTGCCCCAACAATGGACAAGGGGAGGGCAATGGTTCCTGTATCCTGATGCTCCAATGGGAAGCCACATAGGGGGCAAAGCCGAACAGACAAGGGGGACTTGCAGTCGCTGCAAACCGGGTGATTTTGTCCGTCCACTTCCGCTTCTGCGGTGTTTTGCGGTGCCCCTTCCTTGGAACAGCCCGGCTTTTGGCAACTGTAGAGTATTCTGTTGTCCCATTGAAAGCACTTGGGGCACAAAGGGGTTTGTTGTTTCACCATACATCATCCAATCCGCCGATACAATCCGGCCTGTGGTCGTTGGCTTAATAGGCTGTAAAAGCCTGTCTGGTCATCAGGTTAAGCGCACACTGTCCTGGGGCAGCAGACGAACTCTGTCATACTGGCTGTCGTCATATAAAAACATGCGGATATACAGATCCTTTGGCAGGGCATCCAACTTGTACTGATAGGTGAGCTCCCCGTGTATTTTGGTTTCCTTAGCAAATTCCAACAGGGATACGCCATCGGATTTATTCAGCGGCAGCCGCCCAATTTTTCCCACAACAACAGCCGGTGGAAGCAGTGCAGGATCCTGGCTGGCCAGATTTATCGACAAGGTTCCCTGCTTGGCAAAGGGTGGCTTTTTATAGCTTAGTGTATAAAAGATCTCCTGCTGCACCGTGTTATTTGCCAAAAGCTCTACCCCTTGGGAATAGTACCGTTCTTGATCCGGCGAGAGGAAGGTGGAGAAGATCTTAATATAGTAAACTGTGGGTTCCGGTTCCCGAATCACCACACCTGCATCGTATTCGTATTGCTCTTTGGTTACCCGAACTGAGGCCGCGCCCAGGTCGTTTGGCCCATTGGGGTATCGATCAAACCGATAGGTGAGCAGCACCTCGGTAACGCCGGGAGGCCATTTCATGTTGATGTATAACTCCTCCTGCATCACATCGTAGGTGGGGTTCTCCACATTGCGCACATTGGTTAGGTATACACTTTGCCCGATGGTGGCAAATTTGCCGAACAAGGCCGCTGCAAATATGTATACCCCGCCCCCAAAAGCATAGTGAAAGCGGGCGCTGTCGGCTTGTTTTGCATCCAGTTCAAGCTTTCGGTATCCAGCCAGCAGCTGCTGAACCGGTACCACATCCCCGCTGTGGAGATCCGGCTTTTTGGGTGAGGCAAGCAGCAACACATCGTTGTACTGAGAACTGCGCCAGTTCACCACATACTCGTCCTCTTGATTACCAGTGGGCATTACCGCCAGATCCTCTATGGGGGCAATCAGCTTTCTTGGGGTGACGCTATCGCTGACACCCTTTGCATAAATCTTTTTTCCGTCCACCACATAGGAGGCTACTAGGTAATACCAATACTCTACATCATTTTTGATTTTGTGATCCAAATATCCGTCTATCCGGGGGTTTTCCAGTCGGATACCCTCCCCCTGGGCGGTGGGTCTATCTCCACCCAGCTTGCGCCAGATAATAACCTCCCGCATATCCTGGTTAAAATCCCAGGTAAGCTGTGCACCCTGATCACAGGGCAAGATTTGTAGCCCCTCCACCTCGGGAATGGACAGCAGAGGCCCGGCAGATACATACTCCTGGGAGAAGGTTCCCTGGCGTTTGGCATATAGGCTGTAGTAATACTCGGTCAAGCTCTCGGCGGTTTTGTCCACAAAGGAGTTGGCTGGCCCGTCGTACAACACATCTCCGTCTAAAGCGGTAAGGGGCAGGCTACCCCGTTTACGCACCAAAACATACTCCACCAGCCCGGGAGAAGGGCTTTTTCCCCAGCTAAGCCGAACAAACCGTCCGCCTTCTATCACCGTTAGCTGCTTGGGTGGTTGGGGCGGGTGTTTTGCCATCATCCTGGAAAGCTCCAGGGAATCCTCTACCACCAAGGTAAGCTCCAAAATCTTTTCAAAGGGCGGATCCTGCTCCAGTTTTTCCAGCCGCTTTTCAAAATCATCGATCACCTTGGCCACATGCCGAGTGCTGGAGAGAGGCAACCGCATACGCCGAGCCTCTGCTTCCTCGATAAGCTCTTGTGCAGCATAATACTGGTTATGGCGCACTGCATCGGCGATGTTGTCCACATACCAGGCATACCGATCCTCCAGGGAGCGGGAACGCTTTTCCAGCGGCTCGATTTGGGGATGCCCCGGCCAATATTTTTTTGCATACTGAACATTGCGCTGGGCGGTGCCCCAGTTGTTATCGATAAGGGCTTTTTGGGCATCGTCTATGTACTGAAGGGCCTTAACCATATCCTTAAGTGCAAACCCGCAGTCGGCGCAGATGGCTGCTCCCTGGCCAAAGGGTGTGCCACAGCCCGGGCATTCTCCTGTTAAAGGCGCCCCACAGGCGGTGCAGACCTGTCCCTCTCGGGGCATAGCCACCCCACAGGCAGGACAGGGGATTTTGGGGCTTTTACTGTCTATGGGAATATCGTAGGCAATGCAGTATCTACGGATATAGTCTTCTGCCTCCAGCACCTTAACCCCATATCGTTCCACTGCAAAGTTGATAAGGCGCAGTAGTATAGCCGGGCTAAGGTACTGGCTGCGGTTGTATTCTTCCTCTATAAGATCATTAAGGGCCGGGTATTTGCTGACCTTTAAGTATTGATCGTACCGCTGCTTGGAGGTAAAATCGGCAAATAGACTATTACAGATTCCTGCCAATTCCTGGGCAGCTGTAGCCACAGCGGTTTTGCTGCCCCCTGCTTGGGCGGTTTTGCGTTTGTTTTGGGCAGCATCGGTGAGCTTTTTGATAGAAGAATAGGGCTGCTCCTCCAAAAAGGCATAGAGATCCTCACAATCCAAAACCTCTAAATTCCTGCGAATATTGCGCGCAGTAAGCTTATCCAGAACCTCCTGGGGCTCCACCTGCATCTTGTTTTGCGGGGGGGCATCGGTTATGGGGCACTTTGCGCTGTCGCTTACCGTTTCCTTGTCAATTCCATAGGCTTTGTATTTAACTGCAATTGCCGAAACTTCTCGGGGCAGGAGATACCCCTTTCCCTCCAGAATCCGCAGTTCCGCCTCAAACTCCCGAAGCTTGGTCTCCCGCAGCGCTTGGGCGGCTTTGGCCTGGTCCATACGCTGTACCGGATCCAGCATGACCCGCTCTATCTCTGGCGCCATGTTCAGCCACCGCAAAGCAGAGCCCCGCTTGGCAGGATTGTCCTGCGCTCTGGTCCACTCCTGCTTTTTTTTGTGTAATGCATCTTTAATGGTGGCAGGATCGGTAACAGGCGGGTCAAAGCTTAGTTCCAGCAGGATGTAGTAATTGTCCATTCCAAGCTCCATTCCACCGCTTTGCGTCGGCACATAATTCTAAGGAATACCAAAACTCCCACCGCGCAAAGAAAAACCGGCAAGAGTTCTTTGTTCCGGTTTGCCCTATACTACCGCAAACCAAATTACCCATAACACTTAGTGTTATATCATACGCTGTTTATTGCAGATTCAAGCCTAAAATTTCATAGATATTGGCAAAATTATTCCGGTATGCTAAAGAGGCCATGAAGCAGGGGAAAAATTGCCTGCCACACAGCCACATATATTGGATCCTGTAAATAAACCGTAAATGGTGGAGAGTCCACTGAGCTTGTGGTTTAAACCTAGGTTGTTATAGCACCATAGCGTCTTCTAAGCGCTTTTTCGCTTCTTCCAAAGCGGTTTGGGAGATGGCGTCCACCGTTTCAAACCGGGCGACAATATCCCTGTTTTGGGTGGTTTCCACTGCCCTGAGCTCCAAGAGCCCTGATTCATTGAGCTTAAACTCGATTTCCATGGGTGAACCTGCCGGCAGGCCTTCCGGCAGCTCCAATACCGTTTCGCCTATCTCGGTGCCTTCCATTGGCTGGGCATACCGCTCAGAAGAAAGGGATTCCAATACCCGTATGGTTACCGATTTTTGATTGGATACTACTGTGTAAAACTGTTTTATCTCGCTGGCCGGTAGCTCGGTGTTTTTCAGAATCAGATTATACAGCACCTCGGTGTTGTCCTCGGAGGCAATGTTCTGGTAGGCAATGGTACCGAAACTGCGGCTGGTAACATTGATAATATCGATATGGGCGGTGTTGCCCAATACCTGGGTGGACACATTCACCGCTTCTGCAAGGGTTTTTACATCGGTTGCACCGGATTCCAGTTCGCCCCGCACCTGTTCCTGAGTTTTGCCGGTTTCTATGGCGGCCTTTTCCACCAGCTCGCTGAAAAAGCTTTGGCGGCTTGCAAAGATAGCAGCCCCTTTTGCCACCGCTTCGTCCGGATCAAACATCTTCACCGGTGCAGTAAATTCCTTGCTGATCCTTGCGGATATCTGGGGCATACGGGTGGAGCCCCCAACCAACAAGATTTCGCCGATATCCTGCGGATTGTAGCCCTTTTTTGCAGCTTCCTCCAGCATCTCTTTGGTAAGGGCAATGGTGCGGTCCAGCAAATCCTTGGTGAGGTTATCAAACATTTCTCGGGTGAGCTCTACCCGAGCCCTTTCACCTTTGTAGTTGATGGCGATGGGCGCTTTTTCCCTGGCGCTGAGCATCTTTTTTGCCCGTTCTGCTGAAAGGCACATCTCCTGAAAGGTTTCGGGATCGTTCATAATATCTTCGGTTACCCCGGTTTGGCGGGCAAACTCCTGGGCTATATACTCAATGATCCGGTCGTCCCAGAGCTTGCCGCCCAGAGCATGATCCCCGCCGGTGCAGATGACCCGTATAGCCTCTGGCTGGATGTCGATCATGGTGGCGTCAAAGGTTCCGCCACCCAAATCATACACCAGGACAACTCGGTTTTCACTGGTATCGGCAATGCCGTAGGTGATGGCTGCCGCTGTGGGCTCATTGATGATGTTGAGCACATTCAGCCCGGCAATCTCCCCAGCCTTTTTGGTGGATTCCCGCTCGTTGATGCCAAAATAGGCAGGGCATGTAATGACAACATCGGTTATGGTTTCGGTGGGGCCCAGCTTGTTTTCCCCACGAAGTGCATCCACAGCATCATTGACAATTTTGCGCAATATGTAGGAGGAAATCTCTTCAGGGGTTCTATCGGCACCCTGAATTCGCCAGCTGGCGCCAGGTTGGCCAATGCTGCGCTTGACAAACGCAACCACCTCGTCGGGATAGAGCTTGGCGCTTTCTTTGGCCGGTGTTCCCACCACCACGCTATTGGGGGATTCAAAAAACACCACCGATGGTGTGGTGAGCTCTCCTTCGGAGTTTTTTAAAACCACCGGCTTGCCGGCAGCATCGATATAAGCCACACAGGAATAGGTTGTTCCTAAATCGATTCCCAGTACTTTTTCCATGTAATTATCTCCTTAAAACTCTTTGGGACAAACTTTGTATCCCTTATGTAAAGCTATCGCAGTCTTCAATCGTTCTCAGATAGTTTATTGCGCTGCCTCGTCTGTATTGGGGGGTGGCGGAGTGTAGGTGTATACAGAAATCCGCTCGGGCCGCACAATTTTGTTGTTTTTCTCCCACCCGCGACCATGGCGCTTGGCGGTACATTTATCCATAGCCGGATCCTCTGTGGGTGTTAGGGCCAAAATTTTCTGCCGCAGAATGTCCACCTTATCCCCCTCTACACGATAGGGTTCCAACCCCTGGCGGTAGAGAAGATCACAGAGATCGATCTCCAAGCCCTCCAACAGCTGTAAAAGCTTGCGAAAATTGTCCTTGGTGGCATTTTTACGCTTATAGGCGTTTACGCATTTTTCCAAATCGTCTATAATCTTGATAACATCGTTTTCCATTGGGGCGGTAAGTGCGTCCAGAAGGTTGTTTTTATAAGCGGTAAGCTCGGCATGCATATCGTCCATCAGCTTATCTTTGTGGGCATCCCCTTGGTTTTGTTTGGCCAGCTCTTCCCGCAAGGCATGCAGCTCCTGTGCCAGATCCCCTTGGGGGGGCTGGGTGTCTCCAGAGACGGCCATCTGCCGCAGCTCCTCTCGCAGTGCCTTTAGCTCTTCCACAAGCGCCAGTGATGTTTCTGGCGTTTCCAATGCGGTTTTCTGCTGGCTTTGGGAGGGCTGGGGCTGAGAATCGGGTATTTTTTGGCTGTCCGGCATCAAATTTAGATGCAACCAAGCCAAAAAGTCTGGAGCTAGGGCCGTGTAAAAAGGATAGTGACCGGTGGGAACCAGCTGCAAAAAAAGGCTACGGTAGGTATCCATAGCCTCCAGCTGCCAGTCCGCAGGATCCGGCTCAAAGGCAAAGATTCGCAGCTGTTCGTAAACCTCGTAGAGCTCTTTGTATGCTTTGGCGTAACCCGAAGCGCTCAGAGGCTTTGGCAGCAGCATGGATATGTGACTACTCATAGGGTAGGCATTGGTGTCCACAAAGTCCAGTACATCGCAGTTTGAAAGCAGCGCCACCTCTCCGCTACTACTTTCCAGCATCATCCAGGCCCAGGGCCGCTGGGATATACCTTTGGCAGTATCAGAAGGCAACTGGTACAAGAACATGGCGTCCATTAATGTGCCGCCACGACCAACCAGCATGGGAAAGGAAAAGGTGGTGCCGCCGGGAAATTGAACCGATAATGCGTTTTCTTGCAGAATGGATTGGGATATCTCCAAAAAACCCGGTAGACTC
>CAYNCW010000099.1:0-8881 GCA_964395635.1 uncultured Oscillospiraceae bacterium | reverse complement strand
TATCAATGCCAAACTTTCCGAATTTTCGCTCCAATCTATTGAGCCATTTCATGAGCCTAACCTCCGCAGATACTAAACTAAATGCTGTTGCACACAGGAAACTTTACAATTTAACAGTTGCACAGTAAACTGCGCCTATTGGTAGTATTGACCAGTCTCTATCACATTTTACCACAAGTGTGTACAAAATACAAAACATTCTGCCAATTAAGATAGAAAAATATGGAGAGAACCTTTATCTGGAGCATTTTTGGTTTGTGTGGTATACTTATATCCATATGCAACAATACCATGGGGCAAAAATCCAGTCCAGCGGTTTTGGCGTTATGCCAGGAGGGGTTTGGCAAAGGTAAAAAAGAATTAGGGGAGGACGTCTGACTTTCCCCAATAGTTTGTATATTGTAGATACTTAGGGTCTTTTTTCAGGAGGCAAGGATGGCAGGATATAAAAAAGCGGTTTGCGCCGCATTTCCCCACACAATACCGGTGCTTACCGGATATCTGTTTTCAGGGGTTGCCTTTGGTATATTGATGCAGTCCAAAGGGTTTGGTTTTTTGTGGTCAGGTGTGATGAGCTTGGTGGTTTATGCGGGTTCTATGCAGTTTGTTACAGCAAATTTGCTGACCGTTAAGTACGATTTACTGGCTGCCGCTTTTATGACCTGTATGGTCAATGCGCGTCATATATTTTATGGATTTTCATTATTGGATACATTTCGCAATATGGGCAGGAAAAAGCCCTATTTAATTTTTACACTAACCGATGAAACCTTTTCCCTGTTATGTGCGGTACCACCCCCAAACGGTGTGAAAAAGGACGAATTTTATTTTGCCATATCGGCGCTGAATCATCTGTATTGGATAGCGGGTTCCATGCTGGGGGGATTGGCAGGAGCTTTGCTACCCATAAACCCCAAAGGTATTGAATTTATGATGACAGCCCTATTTGTGGTAACCTTTACCCAACAGTTTCGCCAGATTGCCAACCGTATTCCGGCATTGATTGGGCTGTTGGGTTCCGGGCTTTGCTTAGTATTGTTTGGTCCACAGCGGTTTATCCTGCCTGCGATGCTTCTGTTGGTGGTAATCCTCACCCTGTTCCGGGAAACTATTGAAAGGGCGGTGGATGCATGATGCTAAGTACATACCAAGTGCTGCTGACCATTGTGGTGGTGGGGCTGTGCACCTTGTTGACACGGGCGCTGCCCTTTCTTCTGTTTCCGGGCAATAAGCCCACTCCGTCGTATATAACCTATTTGGGCAAGGTTTTGCCCTATGCCACCGTGGGCTTGTTGGTGGTCTACTGTCTGAGGGGTACAACCCCTACCGTCTATCCTTTTGGTATTCCCGAGCTTGCTTCGGTGGCTGTGGTAGTTGGGCTACAGCTTTGGAAGCAAAAAGCACTGTTGAGCGTAGGGTGTGGAACAGCGCTGTATATGCTGTTGGTTCAAACAGTTTTTGCTTAGGACTAAAGCAAAGGGCTACTCCAGCCGATATATACTATTGGATACTTTTTGCAGTTGACAACATGCACCGAAAGGAGAGAGCTTATGCGCGCTTCCGGCTCATTCTTTAGCAGAACATCCAGATCCGATACGCGGAGGATGAAGATTAGTTCCCAGCACAAAGATATTATGGATACGGTAAACAAAAACGGCAAAGAATCTGCCCAAACCAGTGCTTTGTGGGCAAAAATCTACCGAGACGGCTTTACCAAAAAGCTGAGCTCATCGGCAAAGGAAGAGTACAAGCCACCAACAGTCCCAAAGCCTTCGGAAGGTTCCATGATGAGCAAACCCAGCCAGTCTTTCACTGAAGAGCAGTGGCTAGAGAAGATCACAAAGCTCGCGGAAAAGGTGGCCAAAGACACCAAGGCTACCGGAAAGTACACCTGGAATTCAGAGATAGCAGCCCTTAGCCGACAGTACACTGCTGAGGCATCCCCGGATAGGATGGGGATTATCAACAAGGCTTTGGATGCAGGCACAAACAAAAAGATTTTTTATGAAAATGGGATTATGATTGCCAGCTACTCTTCCAAGGGTTGGGTCCAGTACACAACCGCACAGGAGGATATGCGCACACAAGGGTTTAAGGATCTGTTTGATAAGGCGTATACAAAGGCGCTGGAATTGTTAAAAGGCTCTACAAACTCTAACACAACAGACAACAAAACCAATACATAAGAAAAGCCGAGGATGCATTTTTTCATCCTCGGCTTTTTGTGTGATTATTGCTGGCTGGGGGTTATGCGATCAAAAATGCTAAAGCCGGCTTCGGCTTGTTGCTGCCCACCAGGGGATTGGGGTGGCGTGTTTTGTTGAGGCGGTGCTTCGGTTTCCACCTGATGGTTACCGGAGCACATGCTGGGAATACGGCTCTTTTTATACCAACCCACCGATTTAGGGCAGGAGCTGGTGGCCAAATCGCCGGTGATGGTGCAATACTCTTTAGACACTACCGAATCTGACTCCACGAAGCTTTTGTACTCCAGCCCCTCGTGTAAAGGAGCCATTATGGTTTTAAACAGAACCGGTGGTGGATAGGTGGCATAGCCGATGGTACCGTAGTTGTTTTCCGGCAGCTGTTTGTCGTAACCCAGCCATACCTGGCAAACGTAATACGGGGTAATACCCAAGAACCACTGGTCTACATCCTCCGAGGAGGTACCGGTTTTACCGGCGGTGGGCATATTGCCCAGGTTTGCTTGACGACCGGTACCGGGGGCTGCTGCAACAACCCGTTGGAGCAGCTTGTTAACAACCACTGCGGTATCCTTGCTGAGAACCTGACGGGGATTGGTGTCGGCTTTTAAAATAATTTTTCCGTTGGAATCCCGCACCTCGGTGTAGGCGTAGGGTTTGGTGTAATAGCCGCCGTTGGCGTAAATCTGATAGCCGCCGGCCATCTCCACAGGGGTTACACCGTAGGTCATACCGCCCAGAGCCATAGCCGAAAGGTTGACGTCGCTGACCACAACTCCGTTTTTCACCTCTTGCTCCACCAGGTTTTCAAAGCCCAGCTCGTTGGTGAGAAAATCAAATATTTTTTTGGCACCAATGGCATCCACCAGCTTTACCGGAATGGTATTGGTGGAACGCTGAATGGCTTCCTCAATGGTCATCATGCCGTAATAGGTGCCATAGTAGTTCCTGGGCCAGGTTATGGGAGCTTTTCCCGGCTCTTCCAGGGTAATGGGGTGGTCGTCTATTTTGGTGGACCAGGTTACCCGGTTATACTCAAAGGCTTGGGAATAGGCAGCCAGGGGCTTAATGGAAGAACCGGGTTGACGGGTAGAGGTTACCCGGTTAAACACACGGGCACCGCTCTTTTCGCCAATTCCCCCCACCAATGCCAGAATTTTACCGTTGGTATCGGTGATAACACAGGCAGACTGGGGATACACCTTATTGTATACCGGTGGGAAGTTTTCCGAGGAGCTATAAATTTTTTCCAGATGCTCCTGGATCTTTTTATCCATAGTGATGTAGATACGGTAACCACCTTGGTAAATTTGGTTGGTGGCATAGCTTCTGGTGTATCCTTCCTTTTTCATAAGGTCGTCTACAACCTGCTCAAACACGTAGTCTACAAAATAGTTGGGGGTTTCTTTGATTTGCTGGAAATGTATTTCCCCTTTAAAATCCAGTTGTTGGGCAACAGCCTGGTCATGTTCTGCTTGGCCTATCAGGCCTTGATCCAACATTTCGCTGAGAATATGTTCTTGCCGGTCTTTGTTCTTATCCGGGTTTACAAAGGGGTCATACCGGCCTGGGAACTGTGTAATTCCCACAATGGCTGCACTTTCCGCCAAGGTCAAATCTTTGGCATCTTTGCCGAAATAGAGGTTGGATGCAGCCTGAATGCCGTTGGTACCGTTGCCAAAGGGCACCACGTTTAGATAGGCCTCCAGAATCTGCTCACGGGAATAGTTTTGCGCTAGGTTTAAGGCTCTAAATATTTCCCGCACTTTGCGTTCAATGCGGTAATCATCGTCTCTGGTAACGTTTTTTACCAGCTGCTGGGTAATGGTAGAACCACCCGCATTGGTTTTGTAAATAGGCACAAATAGATTGAGGAAAGCTCCTGCGGTGCGCTTCCAGTCCACACCCTGGTGTTCCCAAAACCGCTTGTCTTCTATGGCTACAATGGCGTCTTTGGTATAGCTGTTCATCTGGTCGTAGCTTATCCAAATACGGTTTTCACCGCCGGAATACAGCCGCTGCACCTCATACTCCTGGCCGGTATCCGGATCGATAGCGTAGATGAAAGAGGTGTAGCCCAATTTGACCTCTTCGAGTTTAATGGCATTGTCAGCGCCAATATATTTGAGTATATATACAGTCATAACGCAGGCGACAATACAACCGGTGATAATGCCCACCATGATAAAGGTAGCCAGCACTCTGCCGATTGCAAGAAAAAAGCCTTTGACGATGGCCAGGGGACGGGATTTGCCGCCGGTTGACCGATTAGCATTTTGGCTCATGGAGTTAAGCTCCTCCTTTCAACAGTAACCATTATAACACAGATTTGCCCCAAGGGATGAATTTTTTGAAAAAAAAGAGCAAGTTTTCAAATTTACAGAATATTCCATAGCTGTGCTGTCAACATTAAAGCTATATACCATAAAGTTTACACCCATGCGCCGGGAATTGAATACACTGGAGGAATGAATATGACAGAAAGCGGCAGCAGAGTCAGGAGGGAGAATGGTATGTTTGACAGACGGCTGCTGGTAACAGGGGTGGCTATTGTAACGGTTGTCATGACAGCGGTTGTGGCCACACGTTTTCCCAAACAGGCAAGCGTTGTGCCATTGCTTGAACATGTTTCCGGTGTTCCTGTAGAAGAATCCCAGCAAGCGCCGCCACAACCTGCATATCAATACCTTATTAAAGAGTATCAGGGGAGAGTGGCTGTATACAATAGCGGATCCCAGGAACCGGATATGGTGTTGGATGTGTTGGTTAAATATCTTCCGGATTACGACAGGCAACAAATGCAGCAAGGTATTCCGGTAAACAGCTATAATGAGCTTGTGTCACTTATTGAGGATTATACCAGTTAAACTTTTATTAAAAAAAGAGAGCGCCGTGGGAAACGAAAAGTTTCTTCCCATGGCGCTCTCTTTTTTTGTGGAGATACTGCAGCATAGCTGCTTTTTTAAAAACCAAACCAGTACAAAGTAATCAAACGAAAATCATTTACATTATTTGCTCAGCAGTGCACGAAGGTTTTGCAAAATCTTTTTCTCTCGCCTGGATACCTGCACCTGGGTCATTCCCAACTTTTCCGCTGTTTGGGTTTGGGTCATGTTGTTAAAGTAGCGCAGGTAAACAAGGCGGCGGTCATTGGTCTCCAGCTGACCCAGCACCTGTTTCAGGGACAAAATATCCGCCAACATATCCTCAGGGGAATCCACCGGCACATCAATCTGTCCACCGCCCTCCTCATCACTTTCGGTGAGGGAGATGGGTGGGGCAGAGGCGGAGATGGCTTCCACAACGGTGGCCTCATCGGTTTCCAATAGCTGTGCAATCTCGCTGATCTGGGGATCCCGGCCATAATCCAGGTGAAAGCGTTCCCGCACCCGGCCGATTTTTAAAGACAGCTCTTTGAGGGTACGGCTTACCTTGATGGCACCGCCATCCCGGAACAGGCGGCGCATTTCACCAAGAATAACCGGAACAGCATAGGTAGAAAAACGAACCCCCCTGTCTTGATCGAAGGCATCGGCTGCTTTGCACAGTCCCATGCAACCGGCCTGAAAGAGATCGTCGTATTCCATACCGCGGCCTTTTAACTTGCCGGCACATGCGTGGACCAATCCAATATTGTTTTGGATTAAATCCTCACGGGTGATCTTTGTGCTATTCATCCTTCCCTCCTTTGGAGGATATTTTGCGGGTCAAGGTCACGGTGGTGCCCTTTCCGGGACGGGATACAACCCGTACTTTATCGCACAGGCTTTGCATAACCGCAAATCCCAGTCCTGCGCGTTCCCCTCCGGGGCAGCTGGTGTACATTGGCTCCATGGCCTTGTCAATATCCTCAATTCCGCAGCCTTTGTCTTTGATCTTTATGACAACGCGGTTGTCGGGGTAGATGGCTGCTGTTATGTAAATATTGCAAAGGGCTTCTTTGTAGCCATGGACAATGCAGTTGGTCACCGCCTCCGAGACGGCTGTTTTGATATCGGTCATCTCGTCCACCGTTGGGTCCAGGGTAGCCACAAAAGCGGATACCGCTGTGCGGGCAAAGCCTTCATTGGCGCTGCGGCTTTTGAAGGTTAGCTTCATCTCGTTGATACTTTTCATTTTTTTACTCCTCCGCTTTCCAGTACGGCAAGCCTGTCCAGTCCTGCCAGCTTCATTACCTTGCGTATGTGTCCCGAAAGGTTTATAACCCGCAGTTCCCCTTCCAATTCCTGCATCAGGGAATACCGACCCATCACCAGTCCAATTCCGGAGCTGTCCATAAAGGAAACGTCCTTGAAATCCAGTATCAATATCGACGGATGCGCCCGCTGTGCAGTATCGTCGATCTCCTCACGGATTCCCTTGGCGCTGTGGTGATCAATTTCACCATCCAAATACGCCGTCATTATTTCGTCCGCCAGATAAATACGCACCGACATTAGCAACGTCCTCTCCTTTATACTCTTTCATCTAAAGCCTGGCTCGTCCCGGCTTTAAACCGTGATTACTCACGGGCGGCAAGAAGACCGCTGAAACGGCATACAGTTACAATTTCTCCCACTGGGGTTTTTACAAGATGGGGTATATCGATTACCGTGGGTATTACAGGAAACATTCGGTAATAGTTTTTCCAAATAAAAATCCCCTATCCATAAGGATAGAGGATAATTGGTAAAAAATTTCGCGTATTTTGTCTATACAATTTGTAATAATATAAGGTTATTCTACAGTATTCGACAGATTTAACCCTATTGGTCGCAGATCACTGGCTAGATACAAGGAGCCAAACAACACAACCACATCCTGTGGACCACATCGTCTAAAGGCTGTGTGTACACCTTCTTCTAAGGAGGCAGCTGCCATTGTATTGCTGCAATACTGCTTGGCTTTCTCCGCCATATCCTTTGCATCAAGGGCTCTGGGGGAATTGGGGGTAACCGCAACCACCGAACTGCAACGGGGAAGCACTGCGGCCAAAACCCCGTCTACATCTTTATCCGCCAGCATACCCACCACCCCATGAACAGACTGATGTGGCTCCAGAAGTGCCAACGCATCGGCCAACGCCTGTGCACCGGACAGGTTATGTGCACCGTCCAGCAGAACCAAAGGCTCTTTGTGGAGAATCTCCAGCCGGGAGGGAAAGCGGGTGGCTGCAATGCCGAATACCACTGCTTCCAAAGGCAGAACAAGGCCCTGTAAAGCCAAGGCTTCCACTGTTGCCAGCACGGTGGAGGCATTGTAAACTTGGTGCCGACCTGCCAGTGGCAGGTGAATTTCCCTATCCCTCCAAACAATCTTGCTGCCGGTTATATCCGAGGAGAGCACCTCTACCTCTGGGGCTAGCATTAGCGTATTTAGCTTTGCCGCTGCTTGCTCTTGTATCACAGTCATAGCTTCCGGCAGTTGGTGGGGATAAGAAACGGTGATACCTCCCTCTTTGATAATCCCGCACTTCTCGAAGGCTATCTTCTCCAGGGTATCCCCCAGATACTCGATGTGGTCCATATCGATGCTGGTAATTACCGAAGCCAAAGGGGTTTGGATGACATTGGTGGCGTCAAACCGGCCTCCCATTCCCACCTCCAGCACAACTACATCGCAGTTTTGCCGCACAAAGTAGTCCATGGCAATAGCCACCACTACCTCAAACTCAGTGGGAGTTTCTCCTGCAGCATCCAGCACATCCCAGTGGGACTTGACCAATGCGGTGGAGGCAACCAAATCCTCCTTGCTGATCATCTGGTTGTTCACCTGTATCCGCTCACGGAAATCCAGCACAAAGGGGGATATGTACAGCCCGGTGCGCAGCCCGGCAGCGGTGAGAATATGGCTGAGCATAGTGCAGGTGGAACCTTTGCCGTTGGTTCCTGCCACATGAATAAACTTTAGGCGGTCTTGGGGATTGCCCATTCTCTCCAGCAGCATGGTAACTCGGCGCAGCCCCGGCTTGCTGCCAAAGCGGGCGATAGTATGTATAAAGGATAACGCTTGTTCATAGTCCATATAGTATTTACACCACCGGATTCCTTAATTTGCCGATGCCCTGAATCTCGATTTCCACCACATCACCAGAAACCACCGGCGAAATACCGGAGGGTGTGCCGGTGAAAATCACATCCCCTGGCATCAGGGTCATGGCCTGGGACAAAAAGCTGATTAGATAAGGAACAGTAAAGATGAGATGTTTGGTGTTGGAGCTTTGTTTTACCTTACCGTTGACCAGGGTGCGGATATCCAGGTTTGTGGGATCCAACTGGGTTTCAATCCAGGGGCCAAGGGGCATAAAGGTATCGAAGCTTTTGCAGTACACCCACTGGGTAGTTTTCTTTTGCAGATCTCTGGCAGTGACATCGTTGCCGCAGGTGTATCCCAACACATAGTCAAGGGCATCGGCTTCGGATACATTCTTGGCTTGTTTACCAATAACCACAACCAACTCTCCTTCATAGTCCACCTGATTGGACAGTGGGGCGGGGTGTTGGATAGGATCTCCTGGGTTTTGCAGGGCGCTGATGGCTTTCATAAACACAGTGGGGATATCCGGCAGGATATGCCCCATCTCTTCCACATGATCCCGATAGTTTAGGCCAATGGCAATGGTCTTGCCCGGTAGTATCGGTGCCAGCAGCTTCACCTGATTCAGCGGCCAACTTTCACCGGTTTCTGAAATGCTGCCG
>CAYNCW010000098.1:0-8937 GCA_964395635.1 uncultured Oscillospiraceae bacterium | reverse complement strand
CCCGGTGCTGAAATATGCAATTCTACAAATTTTACCATTTCCTGTATTTTTCTGTCATTTTTTTCTGGAAACACTTTACAAATACGCCAAGAAAAGCTATACTGTGATAGTAGTAGAGAGAATTCGACATTTGACACGCATATCGGAGGGCGATCCAAATGAAATCAACAGGTATTGTTAGAAAAGTGGACGATTTAGGACGAATTGTGTTGCCAAAGGACTTGCGCAAGGTTTTAGATATTGAGGAGCGGGATCCCTTGGAGATATTTGTAGACGGGAATTACATCATGCTTCAAAAATACGAACCCTGCTGTGTATTCTGTGGCAGCGCCCAGCAAGTCAGCAATTTTAAAGGCAAAAATGTATGTTCTGTATGTGTAGGGGAATTGGGTGCTAAATAAATAGGCACCTCGTCCCACGGATTGGTTTAAGCCAATCCGTTTTTTATTATAGAAAGCAAAAAAAAGGTGACGGAGTTTTTAGCTCCATCACCATTTTTGCTTTTAGGAGAAGTATTTCTGATAATCCATATCCAGCTTGTCCGCGGTGTAGCGGCTCAGAGCAGCTGTATTGGCCACGGGGGATTTTGCCGCGCCCCATTCTTCCAGCTGGGTCAGATATTCTTCATATTTCAAGGCTCCCAGCAAAGATTCCCGGTAATTATCCAAGTCTGCGGCATTTTCCAAGATATCCTGTTTGCGGATAAGATAGTATCCCTGATCGTCCTCATACAGTGCCGGTTCACCAGCAGTAACCGACAAAAAGCCTTCGCCCAGTGCACCGTAATTGGGGGCATCCTTTTTGGACAATATCAGCGAATAGCTACCTTTTTCCGGCTTGGTAATCTCTTCGCCCTGGGCAGCGGTGGATTGTCTGTATTCGTAAACCAGCTCTTCCACCTCTTCGCCGCTTTTCAGCCGAGCCAGATACCCTTCTGCCTTGGTCTTTATTTCGGCGTTAAGGGCTTCCAGATCCTGGCCTTCTTCTGCCACAGTTTGCTTGGTAATGCGCATATATTCTGCCTTAACATACTCATTGGCAAAGGCATCCTTCAGCGCCTGGTCCGAAACCGGGGTTTCCCCTTCCTTGCCGTACAAAGCAAGGAACAGCACTTCCTTCTTCTTTTGCACTGTGAAATACTCCAGCACAGACTCCTCGCCAATACCGTTGGCCTCATAGAACTTCTTGCTGTATTCCCACATGCCGTTGGCGGTGGATGCTACCTGTTGGGCATCCTCCGGGGAAAGGGCCATCCCCTTGGAAGCAAACTTGTCCTCTGCCCCATAATACTGCAGGGCAAACTTCTGGGCTTTTTCGGGAATCCATTCCTTTGCTGTCTTATCCTCAATCTGGAACTTCAGCAGCTCCGAGGACTTCACAGCCTGGGTGATTTCCTCCCCCTGCGCGGTTTTTTCATCCATATACTTGGTTTCTGCTTCGGTGTATGCATCCAGCATGTAGTGGAGATAAACCCCTGCAGGCATCCGCCTTTCGCCCTGTTCATAGACCCAAGATGTATCGGCACTGCTGCAGCCTGCTGCCGACAATGCAAGCATCGCCGCCAGAGCGACTGCTGTAAATCTGCCTCTTAACTTCATCCAAAGTTCCTCCCATATTGTAAATCGTATCAATGTATTTTGGGGTGGTTGTGCTTGTCCTAATGCATCCCTTGCCTGTTTAGGTAAAGATGCACAGCTTTTACCATTATACCGCCTTGGGCAGGTTTTGTCCAGTTTTTACCGAAAGTTCGTATAACCGAAGCCACCTGTCCCAATCCCCCGCTATTCAGCCATATACGCCAAGGTTTCCCGAATGGTATCAATGGGATCGGTTCCCTTGGGAACCCGAACGGTGACATAGGGCTTATCCCCCGCACTCACCATCACTCTACCCCGCATTTTGGAGGCCAAACCGGCAGCCTGCTCCAGGTTCAGCACCTCAGGATAAAGCAGAATCTTATCCTCTTTTTGGGATATCTCTTTAATCCCCATAGCCGAGGCGGTGTTGCGCACCAACGCCACATCCACCAGCCCTTTGACAGCAGGGGGCGGATCTCCAAACCGGTCTATCAGCTCGTCAGTAATATCCAGTACATCCTCCTGGTTGGCTACGGTAGCAATCTTTTTATAGATGTCGATGCGCTGGGATAGGTTCTCTATATACTCCTCCGGAATGTGTGCACTAATCCGCAGATCTATCATACACTCGGTGGGTGGGCGCACAGTTTCCCCCTGTTCCTCGCTTACCGCCTCGGCAAGCAAACGCAGGTACAAATCGTATCCCACCGCCTCCATATGGCCGTGCTGCTGGGCGCCCAAAATGTTCCCAGCTCCCCGAATCTCCAAATCCCGCATGGCAATACGAAATCCCGATCCAAAGGTGGTGAACTCCCGTATAGCCGACAGCCGCTTGGATGCAACATCGCTAAGGGCCTTACCCTTGTGAAAGGTCAAATACGCATATGCCCGGCGGGTGGAACGCCCAACCCTTCCCCGGAGCTGATACAGCTGGGACAACCCCATTTTATCCGCATCCTCGATGATTAAGGTGTTGCAGTTGGGAATATCCACACCGGTTTCAATAATGGTGGTGCACACCAGAATGTCAATTTCATGATCCACCAGCTGCCGCCAAACCTCGGACAGTTTTTCCTCGGTTATGCGCCCGTGGGCAGTTACAATTCTGGCATCCGGCAAAAACTCCGTCAATTTTGCAGCGCAACTGTCAATGGTGTCTATGCGGTTGTGGAGATAAAACACCTGTCCACCCCGCCGCAGCTCCTTTTGTATAGCCTGTACCAAAACCCCCAGGTCATGCTCCAGCACATAGGTCTGCACCGGATGTCTGTCCTGTGGTGCTTCCTCAATAATGGACATATCCCGAATCCCACTCATAGCCATATTCAGGGTGCGGGGTATGGGGGTTGCAGATAGGGTGAGCACATCAATATTCTTGCGCATCTCCTTAAACCGCTCTTTGTGGGCTACACCAAAGCGCTGCTCCTCGTCTATGATACACAGTGCCAGATCCTTAAAGGCAATATCCTTCTGCACAATGCGGTGGGTACCAATCAGAATATCCACCTGGCCCTGTTTAGCTCGCTTTATAATATCCGCCTGTTCCTTTTGGCTTTTAAACCGGGACAAAAGCTCTATGGTCATGGGGTATCCCGACAGCCTTTTGAGAAAGGTTTGGTAATGCTGCCACGCCAATATGGTGGTGGGTACCAAAACAGCACACTGCTTGCCGTCCATCACGCACTTAAACACAGCACGCAGGGCAACCTCGGTTTTGCCAAACCCTACATCGCCGCAAAGCAGCCGATCCATGGGGGAGGTTTTTTGCATATCCCCTTTGATTTCCTCCACACACCGCAGCTGGTCATCGGTTTCCTCATAGGGGAACCGATCCTCAAACTCCCGCTGCCACTCACTGTCGGGTGAAAAAGCAAACCCAGGGGCATTCATACGCTGGGCATAGAGTAAGGTGAGCTCTTTTGCCATATCCTTTACCGCACTCTTTACCCGTTGGCGGGTTTTCTGCCACTCCACCGAGTTCAGGCGGTTAAGCCGCACATTGCTGCCTTCTGCCGCACCAATATACTTGCTCACCAAATCCAGCTGGGTTACTGGCACAAACAGCATATCGGTTCCCGCATAGCGAATTTTGATATAATCCTTCAGCACCCCATGCATATCCCTCTTAACGATGCCCTCAAACACACCGATACCGTGACCGGTGTGTACCACATAATCCCCCACCGTCAGGTCGGAAAGATCCTTAATCTTCTTTTCACCCTTGCGTTTGGGGCGTTTTTTCAGCTTGGCCGGTGCAGTTTTGGACTGGGTTATCACTGCAAGCCCCAGCGACTGGTATTCCATACCTGCCGACAAGGTCCCCTCCAAAAGATACACCTTGCCCCGAGCAACCTCTCCAACATCCTCCACCACGCGGGCATCTATGCCGTCTTTGCGCAGATCGGTCTCCAGCGCCGCGCAGGCTCTGGCTGTACCAGCCATTACCACAACGCAGAACTTCCTGTCCAGATAGGAGAGCACATCCTCCTTCAAAAAGCGGTATTCCCCGCTCCACACCGAAAGCTGTATGGCGTTTGTTTCGGTCAATCCGGTAAGGGGGATATCCTGAATCGAGCGGGTAAAGGTATCCATTACCACACAGGTTTCGTCCCCGGCCTTGCGGGAAATCTCCACAAAGTCAATCCCAAAGGTGTCGCAGCCCTTAAACAGCACCCCTTCGGACAACAGCAGCTTAATATCCTCCTGTTGCTGCCAGGATGCATTTTTCAGGGTCTCCTTAATAGACACCGGCTCACACAAAACCAGTAGACGCCCCTGGCAATAGTCAAACACTGTTGCCTGTCTGCCCCCATACAACAGCGGCAGATACTTATCGGCGCTTTCCAGCCCCAGGCCGTCCTGAAGCCTTTGTATATCCTTATCCAGCCGCTCCTTGGCCAAAACCCCGTATTTACCCCGCAGATCCTTTTTCCAGCCCTCTATCTGCTGGATAAACCGGTGGGCATCCCCAATCAGCGCCTCTCTGGCCGGTGTGATAAACGCCTCCTCCACCTGGTTTACCCGACGCTGGGTGGCGGGGTCAAAGGTGGAAATGGTGTCCACCTCATCCCCCCAAAATTCTACACGGTAAGGGTATGGGGTATCGGTGGGGAAAAAATCCAAAATCCCACCGCGAACAGCAAACTGGGCAAACCCCTCTACCTGATCGCTGCGGACGTATCCCGCTTCCAACAGCAGCCGGACCAAATCCTCTTCTTTATGTTCTTCCCCTGAGGATAACCGCAGGGTACAGCTGTCAAAGGCCTCTGGGGGGATGGTAAACTGCACCGCACCCTCCACCGAAGAGACCACCACCTTACAGTCTTCCCTGCGCAGCCGCCCCAACACAGCCAGTCGGGCATGTTCGTATTCATGGGAAACACCCTCCACCTGGGTCAGGGTCAATTCCCGGGCAGGCAAAAGCAGCGCCGCCTCCTCCCCAAACAGGGTGTTGAGATCCGCTGTCAGCTTTACAGCGGTGGCCTCGTTGGGCGCCACAACATGCGCCGTTTTGCCGGTGGCGGCACACAGCGAATAGATGTATTGTGCTTTGTGAATGTTGGATAACCCGCTGGCCATCCAGGTGCTGCCGGGGCGAGCAATGCCCTGCAGCAGCGTTTTATAGTCAGAGGCACCCTTTAATAACTTGTGAAATTCCTTCACCGGTTTGTATCTCCTATTGTATCCGCCCAGTTTTGGCCTGATAGGGCTTAATTACAGTATGGTGCAAATACCCGCAAACATACCGGTAGCCTTTAGGAATCTTCCTGCTCCTGCTTTCCCATTCCCCGCACATTGTATGTTTGCATGGCGGTATCCATGTCCCCGCTTACAATCATCTCCACTGCCTTATACAGATCCGGCCAAGTAGCTTCCAGCTGCTTTAAGTCTGGGCCGGTAAACTTACTCAGCACCCAATCGGCCAAATCCATCTCTGGCCGGGGCTTTTGTCCAATACCAATCTTTATGCGGGGGAAGGTATCCTTCCCGCTCAGGGTTATAATGCTGCGCATCCCCTTTTGGCCGCCGTCGCTGCCCTTGCGCCGCAGCCGCAGCCCCCCCACCGGCAAGGTAGAATCGTCCAGCAGCACCAACACCTTTTCCGGCACAACCTTATAAAAGGCCATAGCCTCGGTGACTGCCTCACCGGACAGGTTCATGTAGGTTGTGGGCTTTAAAAACAGCACCCGTTTCCCCCCCAGCATTCCATCCCCGCAAAGGGATTTAAACTTCAGCCGGTTTGGGTTTACCCCAATTTTGCCGGTAATGAAATCTATGGCCATAAATCCCGCGTTATGCCTGGTCTGTGCATATTGTGTGCCGGGATTCCCCAACCCCACAACTATATATTCTATAGCGCCCGTGGCTTCATACCCCCTGAAAAACTCTTTAATCTTTGCAAACATCCTGTCCTCCGTCACTTCTGTGGCGTCATTCTTTTCCTCACCTGCTACCAGCAGTATTCCCTGTTTTCCCCCTATTTCCCTTCTGCAAGATAAATTCCGACAAACAGCCAAGAAACAGGCAAAAGTGAACGACAAAGAATCCATCTAGCCAATTCCTCATCGTTCACCCTCTTATTTACCGCGTCCTTTGGGTAAGTACTCCTGCAATAAGCAGGTTAGCCCGCTATTGATTACAAAAACAAGGGAGATACCGGTTTGTCTTCATAAATCCGCTCAATGGCTTCGGCAAACACCGGTGCCACCGAAAGCTGGCTGATTTTATCGATTTTATTTGCTTCTTCCAGCTGGATTGTGTCCAAAAGCACCAGGTCCTTAATGGGGCTATTCTGAATGCGCTCCACAGCCGGCGGGGACAAAACCCCGTGGGTGGCACAGGCGAAAATCTCTTCTGCGCCGCCAATTTCCTTTAGTGCTGTTGCCGCATGGCAAAGGGTTCCTGCGGTGTCTATCATATCATCCACCAGCACCACTTTTTTTCCACGAACATCGCCGATAATGTTCATAACTTCGGCCACATTGGCTTTAGGGCGGCGCTTGTCGATAATAGCCAAGGATGCATCAAACTTTTCTGCAAATTTCCGTGCCCTGGTAACAGAGCCCAGATCCGGGGAGACGATTACAATGTTGTTTCTGTCTTCGTTGGCGAACTTTTTGCAAAAATGTGGTACCAACAGTGGCGAACCCAGCAGGTGATCCACCGGTATATTGAAAAAGCCTTGAATCTGTGGAGCATGCAGGTCCATAGTCAGCACTCTGTCCGCCCCTGCCGCTGTGATGAGATCCGCAACCAGCTTGGCGGAGATGGGGTCTCTGGCCTTAGCCTTTCTGTCCTGTCTGGCGTATCCAAAGTAAGGTATTACCGCAGTAACACGCCCAGCCGACGCCCGCTTAAAGGCGTCTATCATAATCAGAAGCTCCATCAAATGGTTGTTCACCGGTTTGGATGTGGACTGTACCACAAACACATCCGAACCTCTCACCGATTCCTCAATACTTACAGAAATCTCGCCGTCGGCAAATGTGTCCACTCTGCTTTTTCCCAGTGGAAGCCCCAGCTTTTTGGCAATAGCTTCTGCTACAGGCTTATTGGAATTCGCAGAAAAGATTTTAATATCCTTGCCGTGATAATTCATTTTAAATACTCCCCAACTTTCAAAAGATCGCGTATTGTTATCTACAACACGCTATTTTGCGTACCCCTCGGCTATTTTTTCTTCTTTTTAAACTTTCCCCGTTCCTTGCTCCAGTCCTTTACAACATGTTGCTTGGCTCTGCCAATCACAAGTGCATCCTCTGGAACATCTTCGGTAACGGTGGTTCCGGCAGCAGCATACGACCGGTTGCCCAGTTTTACCGGGGCCACCAGGTTGGCATTACATCCTATAAACACATCATCTCCAATAACCGTCCGGTGCTTGTTGCTCCCGTCGTAGTTTACTGTTACCACACCGCATCCAAAGTTGCAGTCCTTGCCCACATCGGTATCCCCAACATAGGTCAGATGGGCCACAGCAGTATGCTCGCCGATCACCGAGTTTTTAATCTCTACAAAATCGCCGATTTTTGCCCCGCTGCCAATCTCGCAGCCTGGCCGGATATTACTCATAGGTCCAATCTTCACGTTGTCTTTTACTTCAGAGGAGTCGATATAACTGGAGATAATTCTGCACCCATCACCAATACGGCAATTGTCAATATAGGTGTTGGGGCCAATCTCACAGCCTTCTCCTATAATGGTGCTGCCCCTTATAATTGTGCCGGGCAGTATTGTGGTGTCTGCGCCAACACCGGCGTCAATCCCTACAATAATGCCGTCCTCCACAGGGATGTTCACCCCTTTGTCCAACAGGCTGTCCAATACCCAGCGGCGGGCAATGCTGTTTAGCTCCTGCAACGACCGGCGGTCATTTGCCCCCAACACCGCATCGGGAGATACCACATGGGCATCCGCAGTATGGGTATGATCCTCCACAGCCAGTGCCACCGTATCGGTAAGATAATATTCCCCCTGGGCATTTTGGTTTTGCAGCTTGCCATCCAAACACCACAAAAGAAATTTGGCATTAAACCAGTAGGTTCCTGAATTGATCTCGTTGATTTCCTTGATGTCCTGGGTGGCGTCCTTTTCTTCCACAATGGCGGCAATACCACGGCCGTCACGAACAATACGCCCATACCCGGAAGGATCCTTCACCTTTGCGGACAAAACGGTAACCACGTTGTCCTGTTCTTTATGCTGTGTATATGCCGATTGCAAATCCGCCGAGCGCACAAAAGGCACATCGCCGCTGAGCACAACCACATCGTCGTACCCACCGTCCTGTATGTACTGGGCCGCCATCTGCACCGCATGACCGGTGCCAAGGCGCTGTGTTTGCTCTACAGTTAAAATCTTGCCTGGAAGTTGATCCTTTACCTCCTGGGCGCCTGCACCCACCACAACACAGATATCCACGATCCCTGAGCCGGCACAGGTATCCAGCACCCAGTGAATCATGGGTTTAAACAGCACTTCGCAAAGCACCTTAGGGCGCTTAGACTTCATGCGTTTTCCGTCTCCTGCCGCCAAAATGACAGCGCAAACCTTTTTCAAGTAATCACTCCTTGCTCGACTATCTTACAAACGGGCATCTACACTATTTTATATTATTACAATTTTTATTACTTTTTGCAAGTGGTAATGCTACCTTTTGGATAAAACGGTTAAATATTTATAATATTGTAAATTTTCCTTCATGCACCTAGATAAGTAATTGGGGAATGTGATATACTATAATGTGCCTGTCTCATAGGTTAAAAAACCCATAAGCATGGGAGATATAAACCATCTTATCAGGAGGTAGAAAAAGTGAGCAAAAAATATGTGTACCTGTTTTCTGAAGGCAACGCTTCTA
>CAYNCW010000097.1:0-8950 GCA_964395635.1 uncultured Oscillospiraceae bacterium | reverse complement strand
CAGGATGAATACCTCAGTTATCGGCTCAATTCATGTCTCACCGAAACCAACCACTTTGATTTGGTGACAATGGGTGGCCCTGATGGGCCGGGATGCTACTGTTTCCCCAATAATGTTTTAAAAAAGCATTTACAAAAACTTGCAAAGAACTATAAAACCATCGTGATGGATAACGAAGCTGGCTTGGAGCACATCAGCCGTGGCACTACAACCGAGAATGTGGATGCACTGTTTATTCTCAGTGATACATCCAGACGTTCCATACGTTCTGCCGGACGTGTGTATGATCTGACAAAAGAGCTGAAAATCCCAGTGAAAAATATTTACTTAATTGTAACACGGGGAAAAGACGGTGATTTGGAGATGCTGGCTGATGAGATTAATCAGATTGGAATTCCAGTTACTGGTATGATACCAAACGATCAGCAGCTGATTGATTATGAGCTTGCAGGCAAACCGCTGTTTACTCTTCCGGACGATGCTCCCAGTGTTGCAGCTACCCAAAAAATCCTGAATGATACGTTAGGAGGAATGCTATAATGCCATTTTTAATGGAAAAAAGCAATGGATTTATCAATTCTGTTGTTCTTGGTGCCACAAGTGCGGATGGAGGTACCCGTACCCATACACTTACCGTTGGTGGGCAAAATTCCCTTCCTTACCAGAGCTATGAGGGGGAAAACCCAAACCGCGCAGTGGTTGCAATAGAGGTGCTTGACCGTGAACCCACCGAATGGAGCGCTTCTTTGAAGGAAGTCTGGGGCGATGTAATGTCGGATCCGGCAGCATGGGCAAAAAAGGCTGTGGATCTTGGCGCAGATATGATCTACCTCAAGCTGGAATCCATCGACCCGGATAACGGCGGCCGTTCAGTGGAGGACTGTGTTAAAACTGTAGGCGATGTGCTCAAAGCAGTTGGTTGTCCTGTTGCTGTGCAGGGCTGCGGTATTGATGAATACGACAGACCCCTTATCACCCAGGTTGCTGAAACCTACAAAGGGGAAAACCTGTTGATTGGTTTGGCTGGTCAAGAAAATTATGCTACCTATGCTGCAGCATGTATGGCAAACAACCACACCTTGATTTCCAGCTCTCCTCTGGATATCAACATCTGCAAACAGATCAACATTCTTATCGGTGAGATGAACATGCCCTTAAACCGCATTGTAATTGACCCTTCTATCGGCGGCTTGGGCTACGGCTTGGAATATGCTTACTCGATAATGGAGCGTGGGCGCATTGGTGCACTGCAAGGTGACAAGATGCTGGCTATGCCGGTATTGGGCTTTGTAGGCGCAGAGTCCTGGAAGGCCAAAGAAGCCATCGCCAACGAAGACGATTTCCCCAAGTGGGGCAATCAGTTAGAGCGGGGTATTATGTGGGAAACCGTTACCGCTACATCTCTGCTACAATCCGGATTTGATATCATGGTAATGCGTCATCCCGAGGCTATGAAGGCAGTAAAGAAACATGTGGACGGACTGATGGAAGCGGTTCATGAATCCACAGTGACTGCTTAAAGGATTCTCACATCATCCATGTTGCTTAGCATCCATATAACATAAATAAAAGGAGATGAATTCCATGGAACTTATCGGCGAACGCATAAATGGTATGTTTAAGGATATTAAAGAAGCAATTATCAGCGGGGACCCAACTGCAGTTAAGGAGTGGGCCATTAAACAAACCAATATGGGCGCCTCTTTTCTGGATATTAATGTAGGCGCAAGTGCGGCAAAACCCTACGAAGCAATGAGGTTTCTTATTGAAGCTGCTCAGAGCGTTGTAGATACACCTCTTTGCCTGGATTCCACCGACTACGACCTGATTGAAGAAGGTCTGAAAATTTGCCGAGTGCCTGCCCTTATTAACTCCTGCCACGCCGACCGCTACAAGATTGAGCGTGTATTCCCTATGGCAGTGAAATACAATGCTAAGGTTATTGGTTTGGCTATGAGTGAAGATTCTGGTATTCCAAAGACCTCTGACGCCCGGGTTGCACTGGCCATGGAGCTGGTTGCAGCTGCTGATGAGTTTGGTCTGCCCATGGAGCATCTGTATATTGACCCGCTGATTTTGCCTGTTAATGTTGCACAGGATCACTTCCCAGAAGCGTTGGAGACTCTGCGCCAGGTAAAACTAATGGCAGATCCCGCCCCAAAAACCACCTGCGGACTTTCCAACGTATCCCAACGCTGCGCCAACAGAAAGCTTATTAACCGCATTGCACTGATGCTTCTAATGGCTAGCGGTATCGATTCCGCCATCGTAGATGCATGTGACGAAGAACTGGTGGATGCAGTGGCAACAGCCCGCACCCTGCTCAACAAAGAAATTTACTGTGATTCCTACGCAGATCTCTTTAAGTCCCCACGGTATAGCTTAGTATAAGACCAATGGGGAACGATACAGTAATTGTCGCTTGTGGGACTTTGCGGCAGGAACTTACCCTTGTCATGAGTAGGCTAGGTTGTTCGCTTCCTGTACAATGGGTTGACTCTGGCCTTCATGCCTACCCTGAAAAGCTTCGCAAGCATCTTCAGGAAACGCTGGATAGATTGCCTCCAGAGTACAAAACAGTGCTGTTGGTGTTTGGGTTCTGTGGCAACAGTTTGGTGGGCATAGAATCCAAGGGAAGAACCTTAGTGCTGCCCATTGTTTCTGACTGCATACCTTTGTATCTGGGTTCTACCCAACAAAGAGAGCGCATTGGTAACGACACGTACTACATAACCGAAGGCTATCTGCGCTGTGAAAACACGGTGGTGTCGGAACATGAGTATTACCGCAAACGGTATGGGGATGAACGGGCCAAAAGGTACAGCAAAACCATTTTGGCCCACTACGGTCAACTTGCGGTTATTGATACAGGTGCGTTTGAGGTTATGCCAATGATGGAGGAGTTGGAGGCTTTTTCCCAGATGCTGCAACTGCCAATTATTGTCGTTCCCGGTAACTTATGTATTCTGGAAGATTTGCTTACCCGAAAATGGGAGTACGGCAAGTTCCTAAAGGTGTTACCCAAAAGTGTAATTACCTTTGAGGATTCTCTTAAAGCCGGAAGCTCACAGGTTTTAATTCAATGATATCTTTATTATACTGAACCCCACAAGCCCCGCTGGGGGAACTATTTTCAGAATAATAAGGATACATATAGTACGCTTTTACATTCTCATTTATTTCAGTAAGGAGGAGTTCTGTTGAGTGAATTTCGTACGATAGACCCTGCGGCACTAGAAATGTTGGAACATACCGCAGATATGGGAATATCCACACAGTTTGACCGTTATTTGGCACAGCAGCCACAATGTAAATTTGGCTTAACCGGCGTGTGCTGTAAAATCTGTATCCAAGGCCCATGTCGGGTAATCCCCACCAAAAAGGGTGCCGACAGAGGCATCTGTGGTGCTAGAGACTACACCATTGTAGCCCGTAACGTAGCCCGTTACATAGCTGGCGGTGCTTCTGCTCACTCGGATCACGGCCGCGAAATTGCACACACCTTGTTGGCCACAGCCGAAGGCAAAGCCCCGGATTACCGGATTAAGGACAGTGAAAAACTGCATGCCGTAGCCAAAAAGGTTGGCATTGAAGTTGAAGGACGTCGTGATGTTGATATTGCCAAAGATGTGGCACTTCTGGCTCTGGAGGATTTTGGAAGCCATACTGAAGAGCCCTGTAATTGGCTGGATACCAACATAGATGACGAGCGTAAATCTAAGTTTAAGAAAACCAGAATTACCACCCCGGCTATAGACCGTTCGGTAGTTCAGCTGCTGCATCAAACCCATATGGGTACCGATGCTGATCCTGTCAGCATTATATTTGGCGGATTACAGGCTGCTCTGGCTGACTTTACCGGCATGAGCCTTGCTACCGATATTTCCGACATTCTGTTTGGTACACCGGAACCGGTAAAAACAACCGCTAACCTGGGTACTCTGAAGAAGGAAATGGTAAACATTGCTGTTCACGGCCACAATCCGGTTCTTTCCGAGATGATAGTGGAAGCTGTGGATGAGCTGCAGGACGAAGCCAAAGCAGTTGGCGCTGAAGGCATCAACCTGGTGGGTATCTGCTGTACCGGTAACGAAGTTCTCATGCGTCAGGGCGTTCCCACTGCCACCAACTTTGGCAGCCAGGAGCTGGCTATTATGACCGGCGTTTTGGATGCAATGGTAATGGACGTTCAGTGTATTGCTCCCGGCGTGCAGGAAATTTGTAACTGCTACCACACCCAGGTAATCAGCACCATTAAGTTCTCCAAAATTCCCGGTGCTGCCCACGTGGAGTTTGATCCACACAACGCAAAGGAAACTGCTGTTAAAATTGTGCGGATGGCTATCCAGCGCTTTAACAAGCGTCGGGATGATTTGATTCATATTCCACAATTTAAAAAGGACGTTATTGGTGGATTCAGCCTGGAATCCTTAATGGATCTGCTGGCTACTGTAAATCCCGAAAGCCCCATTAAAGTATTGACCGATGCTATTAAAAGCGGCGAAATCAAGGGTGTTTGCGCCTTTGCAGGATGCAACAACCAAAAAACCGTTCACGATCAGTCTATCATCAAGATTGCTGAAGAAATGGCCAAAAACGATGTATTCTTGGTATCCACCGGATGTTCCGCAGGCGCTTTTGCAAAGCTGGGCTTCCTGAGCCCAGAGGGCGTAGAAAAATATGCAGGCCCTGGTCTTAAAGCGTTGATTGGCCGCTTAGAAAAAGCTTCGGGCACCGAACTGCCGCTGATTTTCCACATGGGCTCCTGTGTGGACAACAGCCGTGTGCAACAGCTCTGGCACAATATGGCAGCAGATATGGGCGTTTCGGTTCCAAGATTGCCGTTTGTAGCGACTGCCGCTGAGGCAATGAGTGAAAAGGCTATCTCTATCGGTTCTTGGGTAGTTGCAATGGGTATTCCTTGCCATGTTGGCGTATTGCCGCCTATCGAAGGTAGCCCGCTGATGTACGATCTGGTTACCCAAGTTGCCAGAGATGTATTTGGAGGCTATTTCATGTTTGAAACCAACCCGGAAAAAGCAGCAGAAATGCTGTTAGAGCGCCTAGAAAAACGTGCATGGCGCTTGCAGGTACATGAAAAAACCGCCCAAGTTTACGAAGCAGCTATGAACAACATTTACGAAGGATAGGAGGTAGGGTATCTTATGTCATTGGATTTGTTTAAAAGGGCCTATGAAGGCGCGGTAGTTGCTACCGGTTACGCACAAATTCGTTTGGACCAGGCAATTGCCGAATATGGCGAGGATCATACAGTAGAGTATCCCGAAACCGCCTATTTCCTTCCGGTTATATATGCTCTGGACGGCATTAAGGTTACCACACTGGGCCAGTTGCCCGCAATACTTAATAACGCAAAAACTGAGTATATCAAGCCGGACTTTACATTGGATGGTGCTAGAGCCAATGGTAAAGCCACATTATTTGCTGCTGAAATTATTGAAGCTTGCAACTATTTGGATGGAAAACCATATGAATCCCCCTGGACAGGATTCCTCACCGACCCGATTCTCCGTCGTTTCGGTATCCAGTTGGTGGACTTCACCATTCCTGGCTTTGCTGTAATTGTTGGTAAGGCAAAAGACACCAAAACTGCTGTGGAAATCTTCCGCAACCTGCAAGGTAAAGGCCTCATGATTATGATGGCAAACGAAATTATCGAGCAGCTGTTGGAAGCAGGCATGACTTTGGGTGTAGACTACATTGCCTTCCCCTTGGGTAACTTTACACAAGTTATTCATGCCGTTAACTATGCTCTGCGTGCCGGTCTTGCCTTTGGTGGTGTGCCGGGTGGTGATTTGGATAAGCATCTGGATTACCAGAAAAAGCGTGTGCGCGCATTTGTGCTTGCCCTGGGCAATCAGGATGATGTTCGCATTGCCGCAGAGTTTGGTGCCATGTACCTGGGCCATCCCACAATTACCGACCAACCGTTGGATGAAGAGATCCCGGATCTGTATGTTTCTGAGCCGGATCCCAAAAAGATGGTTGCCACCGCTTTGGAGCTCCGCAGCATCAAGATCACTTCTTTGGATATCGATGTGCCTGTACTCATGGGCCCTGCCTTTGAAGGCGAAAATATCCGCAGAAACGACATGCATGTAGAGTTTGGTGGAACCCATTCCACCGCCTTTGAGTGGGTGCGGATGGTTGAGGCTGATGATATTGAAGATGGCCGTGTAACCGTTGTTGGACCGGACATCGACAGTGCCACTGTTGGCGGAGCAATGCCTCTGGGTGTGTGCGTTAAAATTTACGGAAGAAAAATGCAAAAAGACTTCGAAAGTGTTTTGGAGAGACGTTTGCATGATATCGTAAACTTTGGCGAAGGCTTGTGGCACTCTGCACAAAGAGACCTTGTGTGGATGCGTATCAGCAAAAATGCCTATGAACTTGGCTTTAGACTAAACCATCTAGGTGAAATTATCATAGCCAAGCTCAAACACGACTTCCCCGCTATCGTGGACCGGGTTGAAGTGGTCATGTTAACCGACCAAGCAGAGGTAGACAAAGAAATCGTTAAGGCTAGAGAGACCTACGCTGCTCGTGACGAGCGTATGCGCGGCCTTACCGACGAAAAATGTGACCAATTCTACTCCTGTAAGCTTTGCCAGTCCTTTGCGCCTAACCACCTGTGTATCATTACACCGGAGCGTATCGGTCTTTGCGGAGCAGTTAACTGGTTGGATGCAAGAGCTTCCTTTGAAATTGACCCCAACGGCCCCAACACAGCTATCGATCGCGGAGAGCCGGAAGATGCTGTTAAGGGCATCTATCCCAACATCAACGATTATATTTATACCACCAGCAACAAGCAGCTGGAACAGGTGGCGCTGTATAGCTTTATGGAACTGCCAATGACCTCTTGCGGATGCTTTGAGGCGATATTGGCACTGTTCCCTGAAGCCAACGGCATTATGATCACCACTCGTGAGCACGGCGGTTTAACTCCTTGCGGAATGTCCTTCTCTACCTTGGCTGGATCTGTTGGTGGTGGTGCGCAAACACCTGGCTTTATGGGTATTGGAAGACAGTACATTATCAGCAAGAAGTTTATCTCCGGCAACGGCGGTATCGGCCGTATTTGCTGGATGCCCAAAGACCTGAAAGCCTTCCTCCACGATGAATTTGTGGCTAGAAGTGTGGAAGCAGGATTGGGCGAAGACTTTATCAACAAAATTGCCGATGAAGATGTTGGTTATGAACCTGAGGTTGTTGTGGAGTTCTTAACCAAAGTAGGCCATCCAGCTTTGGAGATGGAGTCCATCATCTAGTTTATCCATTACCTGTTTAAGAGAGAAAGCCGCAGCCCTTTCCCAGCTGCGGCTTTCTTAAAAAAAGCGGCGTTTCACACAAGAAGGTATTCTGCAGCCTTGTTATAGGCAAGGAGTACACGACGAAACAGGCGAAAATGTAAAAGGCAGGTGGTTTATATGTCTCATGTATTGGTGATAGGAGCGGGCTTGTCCGGATGTACAACCGCTACACGGTTGGCACAGTCCGGCACCAAGGTGACACTTGTGGAAAGAGAATCTGCTGTGGGAGGCAGAGTGCGCACCTATGGATGCAAAGCAACCGATAAGTGCAATAATTGTGGTGTATGTTTGGCGGGGGGCCTTTGGGAAAAGGTTGAAAAGAACCCGCTTATCGATGTGATACTCTCCTCTGTGGTGGTGGACATATCGGGAACCGCCGGAGATTTTTCGGCAACAATCAAAACCCCGGAGGGTAAACGCTATGTCAACGGCATATCCTCCATTGTAATCAGCACCGGATTTGAAAGCCTCAACACAGGTATTTCCTCCCATTTGCAGATTGAGGGAACCAAAGGGCTGATGACCGGCTCTGAAATGGAACAAGCTATTATGGAGCGCAACCAAAGTGCAGTATTTTCCGCCCCACCCAAGAGCGTAGCGTTTATCCAATGCTTTGGCTCAAGGGATGAAAAAGAAGAGGCTATGTACTGCTCCCGGGTATGCTGCGCTTACTCAACAAGGGCTGCCAAAGTAATTAAGCAATATTATCCCGATTGTGAAATCGTGTTTTTCTATATGGAACTGCAGTCGGTGGCAAATGAGGACTACTTTGCCGGACTCAAGGATCTGGGCATTGAGTTTATCAAATGCAGACCGCTGAAAATCAGTGGCGGAGAACCAGCAACCATAGCATACGATCATCCTGCACAGGGCATCACCCAGCGCAGCTTTGATCTGGTTGTGCTCTCTGACGGTATTCATCCCGGCAAAGATAGTGATTGGATGGCGGAAACCTATGGGTTGGGCCAGAACAAACACGGCTTTTTGCAGGTTGTGGGGGACAGTTCCCAAACAGGCATATATGTTTCAGGGTGCGCCAAATCACCGCTGAAGATTGAAGAGACCTATTCCGATTCGGTGGCGGTGGCCAACGCAATTTTGGCGTCTGCCCCCAAATGTGGAGGACTTGATATATGAATGTATTAATTGTTGGCGATAACAAGCTGAACAACCATATCGAGGGTTTCTTCAACAAACAGGGCTATACCCCCATAGTGGTGAAGGATATTTTTGATATGCGTTCCTTTTCCGGTCAAGTAGGCGGGTTTACTGCTGATGTAAAGGATCAGTCCCTGGATGCCGGCTATGTTGTGGTAACTGAACAGCCTTGCTGCTGCCCTGAAGATATTGGCGGCGGATCGGTAAAATGCCTTTACCACAGCGATAAAATAAAAAATCTCTCCAAGACCGACAGGCTTTCTCCAATAGTATTTCTGCTGGATTACTACTGCGAATCCCCTCTGGCAGCAACTATACAGGCTCTGAATGATGCCAAGATGCTTGCCGAGAAAAAACGCAGAGTGTATTATCTGGACAAATTTGTGCGCACTGCCGGCCATGAAGTTGAATCCCTCTACCGGGAACCCAGAAATGCTGGAGTCACCTTTGTAAAGTAT
>CAYNCW010000096.1:0-8999 GCA_964395635.1 uncultured Oscillospiraceae bacterium | reverse complement strand
GGTGTGTTCCCCTTCATTATACTAAATTTAATAGAAAAATACTATTCTATAGCTAAAACTTAGTGAAAATATAATACAACAAAGAGGCGCAACCAAAGTGCCTCTTTGTTGTATTAGGATAAGTATAGCCTATTGGGTGGCACCTGCCCCATCTTGGGGCGGCAGGTGGCGTATGTAGTGAAAGAGATACTGCTGGGCAATTCCTGCCCAAGGGGCCAAGGTATGGGGAAAGCCATTGGGGTAGTACCTATCCAGCACGCGGCGTATCCATACATCCACCGGAAAACACTCCCAGCGGGAGAAACCATACAACAGCACACATTCTGCAACCTTGGGCCCCACTCCCAATATGGTTTGGAGCTGCTGCCTGGCTTGGTCTAAATCCACAGTGTAGAGAGAGGCAAGGTCTAGACGGCCGTCTGCAACCCGCCTTGCTGCATCCAACAGGTATTTTGCCCGGAACCCTGCCCGGATGGGGGCAAGATCCTCCAGCGCTAAGGTTGCTATAGTTTCGGGGGAGGGAAACTCATAGACACCCGGTGCCAAGGTGTTGCCAAAGGTTTCACAGAGCCGGGAGACAATCCCCTTGATCCGGGGGATGTTGTTGTTTTGACTAATGATAAAGCTGCACAGGGTTTCCCAAGGGGGCTGGCGCAGCAGCCGCATACCCGGACAGAAAGCAATTGCCTTGGAAAGTGTTGGATCCTGGCAAAAACGTTCTTGCAGCTGAAAATAGTCTTGTGGAAAGTCGAAATAACTGTGCCACAGGTTGTGGAAATCTTCCAAAGTGGTGTGGTGAAACACCAAGGTATCCTGGTGCTGGCTGATGGTGAGTTGTCGGCCAAAAACCACGCCAGTATAGGATTCTGGGCTGTTTTTTTCCCAGCGAAAGCTCTGGCCGCAGTCCAGTATAGTGTCCAGTTGAAAATTTTTCAACCCGGTGAGGATAACACCACGGCCATCCTGGGTAATAGCAGTATAATCCATAAAGTAAAGCTCCTTGTTTGTGGAAAAAATGTATTCGCCAATTTGTAGTATACCATATGTGAGAATCTGGCGCTACAGGAAAGAATACGGCATGAATATAGGAAAAATACCCATGGTAAAGGATGCATAACACCCTGTTATTTATAGGTGGTATACATGGGTGGTGTATAAAAAAATCCTACGTAAAAAAGTTGGACAACACGAATAAAAGGGAGTTTTCCACACTTTCAACTGAGTTTTCCACGCAATTTCCTAAATTTCGGGGAAAACCAGGAATACAAGGGGTATAATATGCATGCTGCAGATGAATATAAATGGAATAATCCTAGGGTTTGCACCTAAATTACAGGAACAAAGCACCATATATATTGTATCGGTTACTTGTCAATAACTCTATTTTGTAGATGCATAAAGGCGTATACTGGTTTTGTTAAAGCTGTACATGGAACAAAACCAGGGGAATACTTGCAGATATTATGGGAACAATAGGTAAACAGTTTAAAACGGCAGGGGAAGGTTTAATGGTGAAAGGTGTCAATAAAAATATCATAGAAATATCCGATACAGGCAATGAATGTTTTGAACGGGTGATTTTGTTTGTGCGCCCGGAGAGCATGGAAAAAGGCGGAGATCATTTATACCGCAAGGCAAAGGCGTATCTTTCCGGGCTGCGATTGCGTCCAAGGCTGGTGGGGGGGAAACAGCAGTTGCTGATACAGGTGGCAAAGTGGTGTGGGGCCATTGCTGTGGGGGCAGGCATTGCTGTGGCGGTGCTGAAATTCTAGGGCAAACGCTGTGCAAACAGCACAGAATATGCTATACTAGAGCGTATATACAAAGCTGCACGCCATAGTGCGACAGGAAAAAATACGCGGGCGATCTTCGCCCCTACATAGTAGAAGGTGGAATGGAATTGTCAAAGCAAACCCGGCAACCACAGCAGCGGGACGATCTGGTGATTGGCCGCATCCCGGTACAGGAGCTGCTTAGCAGCCAGCGCCCTGTGGATTGTTTGTATCTGCAGCAAGGACTGGCCGGCAGTGTTCGCAAGCTGGCGGCTATAGCCAAAGAGAAGGGAATCCTCTGTAAAGAGGTGGATATCCGCAAGCTGGACAGCCTGTGTGATAAAGCCAACCACCAAGGGGTTATAGCCCAAACAGCTGCTGCAGCCTATAGCAGCTTGGAGGATATTTTTGCCCTGGCCAAAAAAAGAAATGAACCGGTATTCTTGGTTATCGCCAATGAAATTGAGGATCCCCACAACCTGGGGGCCATTATCCGCACTGCGGAAGCAGCCGGAGCACATGGCCTTGTAATTCCCAAACGGCGCAGTGCCGGGCTTACCTTTACTGTATCCAAGGTCTCCGCCGGTGCTACTGAATATCTGCCGGTGGCCAGGGTATCCAATTTGGCCGAAACCATCTCCCTGCTCAAAGAGCGGGGGGTGTGGGTATATGCAGCGGATATGGATGGGCAAACCTGGTGCCAGGTGGATTATTCCGGCCCTGCTGCACTGGTGGTGGGCTCAGAAGGGCGAGGGGTTGGTCGGCTGGTGAAAGAGCGGTGCGATATGGTGGTATCGCTGCCTATGAAAGGGGAGATAGGCTCCCTAAACGCATCGGTGGCTGCGGGTATATTGCTATATGAAATTGCCCGGCAGCGGGCTGCCATTAAGGGGAAATAATACACACTTTCTAAAGGGTGTAATGGATGAAAGGGCAATCCCTTTGGTGTACGCAGTCCTTTAGATTGTGTGCTGTAAAATCCCTATAGAAACTAAATTGACCGAGAAGCAGCCCATTTTTTTCACGCCCTTAGCAGGGGCGTTTGGTACTGCACATAGTGACGAGAAATAGAATGCAAAGCGCGTGGATCAATACGGACAGGTCATCTCGCCCATCTGGGAGGTACTTATGGACAAAAACCAAGATAGCTACAATGTAGATAACATCCTGGAAGAAATTAAGCGACGCAAAGCCCGAGAAAAGAATAAGGTGGCAGAAACACCCATAGCGCAGCCTGGCTGGCAGGATGCACCGGTGAAACCAACAATATCCCAACCGGAGCAAGGGCTGGTAGCCGAGGTGGACACCCATTTCCCAAGCCCCCCCAACAAACAGCAGGAGGAGGGGTTTCGGTTTTCTCCACCAGAGGAACCTTTGCCCAAGAGGGAGGAAAAGCTGCCCAAGGACATACCAACAAGCCGGGATCAGGGCTTTCACTTTGCCCCGGTGGAAAATGATCCACCGGGGGATGCCACCACCAGCTTTGCCCCCCCAAAGGTGCAGCGGGAACGGCCAAAGGTGCTGCCACTTCAGGGGGATAGCACATCAGAATCGGATGGATTTTCCTTTGTGATGCCCCCTGTGGAGAAGCTTTCCCGAAATCCCATGGACTTTGACGGACATGTCCAGTCCATAGCGGACAAAGCCAAGCGGCGGCCCAACCGTTTTGTAGCGGGAGGAGGTCGGCCACCCATACCCCCGGGGCAGCTGGCACGTACCCAAGGGAAGCTTCCTGTCCAGGGGGTAATACCCACCGGGATCCCGGAGGTTCCGCCAGGGACATTTGTGTTCAAAGCCCCTGTGGAAGAGACGCCCATTCAGCAGATAGTCACCCCAGCCCGCCCTCAAGCTGTGCAGCAACCGGCACCGCCTGAGGCCGCCGCGCCACCGGTGCAGCAAAAGCCACCGCCACCCAACGCCATAGACTTTTCCGCCTTTCGTCCCCCTATTGATGACGACACCCATACCCCCCACCCTTTCCCCAAGGAGCCTGTGGGGGAGCGGACAAAGATTCTGCCCAAGTTTGATTTTGGTCAGGAGATAGAGGAGGATGGGGAAAAGCTGCAGTTTGGCCATGGGGATATACCGCTGCAGGATCCAGAGGATCTGGAAGAGTATGTTTTTGGAAAGGTTACCGATGCACCACCGGCAGATCTGGGGGAATTCAATTCCTTAGAGGACCGGGACGCTGTTGGGCGGGATATTGCAAAGGTAAAGCTGTGGCTTTGGATCCGCACCATTTTAACCGGCATACTCACTGCTTCGCTATTTTACCTTACACTGTCGGGGAAGCATCCCCTGCCGTTGCCACGGCCTATCTTCCCGGAGGAGAACCTGCGGCTGTTTTTAACCAGCTTCCTGGGGTTGGGTGTACTTTTGGCATTGGTTTGCAGTTCCACAGTGGGCAACGGGCTGATTAGCCTGTTTAAGCTGCGGGCAAATTCCGACACGATGGTTGCCCTTGCACTGCTGGCCACCATAGGTCAGAGCGTCACCGCTATGCTCAGCCCGGACAGCGTAAATATAGAGGCCATGTGCTTATACCCGGCTGTAGCGGGGCTGTCGCTGCTGTTTAACTGCTTTGGCAAGCTGTTGATGATTGGGCGGATACAGCGCAACTTCAAGGTTGTGGCGGGCACCGCCCCCAAGGAAGCAGTGCTGGTGGTGGAGTCGGACAGATTCTGCAATCAGTTTGTCCCACGGGAAACCAGCCGCCGCCCAACCATTGCCCATGGGGCTAAGGCGGGATTCTTTACAGACTTTTTAGCCCTTTCTTATTCCGATAAATTTGATGTGGGCATCAATCGTGGCATAGCGCCTATCTGCTTGCTGGGGGCGGTGCTGGTGGGTCTGCTTACCTACCTTCTCACCAAAAGTTTGTCCACCGCATTTGCAGCCCTTACAGCTATTTTGTGCGTTGCGGCCACTCTGTCCGCCAATTTTATCGAAAATATTCCCTTAAACAGGCTCAGCAAACGCCTTGGGCCAAAGGGCGGCATTGTATCCGGCAATAAGGCGGTGGAGGATTTCTGCGACACCAAAGCGGTGGTACTCCGAGAAAGGGATCTCTTCCCAGAAGGGCATATCCAGCTTTACGGCATAAAATCGTATGCCCATGGGCGGGTGGATGAGGCTATTTTGGATGCCGCCAGTGTGATATGTGCTATGGACAGTGCCCTGAGCCCGGTGTTTTTGCAGATGATTGGCGGTAACAAAAAGCTGCTGAAAAAGGTGGACAACATCGCCTATGAGGACGGGCAAGGTATCTCCGCCTGGGTGGATTCCCGGCGCATTCTCATTGGCAACCGGGAACTGATGCGCTCTCATGGGGTGATGCTGCCTGCAGAGGCCAGCCGGGAACAATACACCGAGGAGGAGGGGGAGGTTCTGTATCTCTCCAATTCCGGCGAGATATCCGCCCAGTTTGTTGTGGTATATCGGATTGATGACCAGCTGGCTGTGGAGCTGGATTATATGGCGGCGCGTGGCCAAAAATTGGTGGTGTATGGAGTGGACCCCAATCTGACGTCACAGAAACTGTGGTCGTTATACGGGTTCCCCCAGGAGCTGATTCAGGTTATGCCGGCGGCATTCCATGGCGAATACCACAAGCTGGCTGCCCCCAGAGAAAAGGCCATAGCCGAGATTGTGTATACCGGCAAGGCTTCGGTGATGCTGCAGGCTATACGAGCGTGTATAGGGGCCAGAAGCTCAATTTTGGTGGCCACCATCGTGCAGATGGTACAGATTATACTGGGATACGGGATGATAACCTTTATTGCCTTTATGGGGGCAATGGGTGCACTGAATATAGTGCAAATCACCGTGTATCAGCTGTTCTGGTTTTTGGGGGTATTTGTGGTTCAGCAAATTAAACAGGAATAATAGGAGTCCTAACAGAAACAGGCTGTTGCGTCCAGATCCAAAAGGATTGGGATGCAACAGCCTGTTTGAGCGTGTCGACATAAAGTCGACACGCTTTGAGGGGGCATCCAATGCCCCCTCAATACACCCCCGGTTCCGCGTACTGACGCGGGTTAAGGTGTCTTTTGGGGCAAATGAATTGCCCCTTCGACAAATGTAAACTGCTGTGGCAGATGTATGTCTACATTCTGAAACAGGCTGTTGCGTCCAGATCCAAAAGGATTGGAATGCAACAGCCTGTTGGTTTATTTCCATAGAGCTATTTTTTAAGCTGCTGTACAAAGCCAAAATCTATCTGACCCAAAGCCACCTTTACCGACAGCACCTTGATCCGCACAGCGTCCCCCAATTGCAGTCGTTTGCCGGAGAGGTGATCCACCATAGCCACATAGCTATCGTAGCCCCAATTGCCCCCGGGGAGCTGGGCTACCGCCACAAGGCCCTCCACCGTGTTTTCCAGTTGCACATAGATACCGAAGGAGGTGGTTCCGGTGATGATACCGTCAAACTCTTCCCCCACAAAGCGCGCCATATATTCTGCTTTATAGCAGTCCTCGCAGTTTCTCTCGGCGGTCATGGCTACGATCTCCCGCTGGGTGGAGTGGGCTGCCGCTGCCGCGGTAAAGGCGTTGTACCGCTTGCGAATGTTGTCCATCTTCATGCCGGTGACATAACCCGACAAAATCCTGTGGATGGTGAGATCCGGGTAACGGCGGATAGGGGAGGTGAAGTGGGTGTAGTCCGCCATGGCAAGCCCAAAATGCCCCACATTTTGCTCTGAGTACTTTGCTTTTGCCATAGAGCGGAGCATCATCACGTTGACCACGGGGGCAAAGGCGGTGTTGGCTACCTTGTCCAGAATGGCGGAGAGCTGGGCGCTGCTGACATTTTTATTGAGACGCTTTACAGGAATGCCAAGCCTATCCAGAGTTTCGTACAGCATTTCCAGCCTATCCAGGGCGGGATGCTCGTGGATGCGGTACAAAAAGGGCAAGCCTTTTTCCAAAGCCAGTTTTGCAGCAGCCTGATTGGCGGTGAGCATAAACTCCTCGATAATTTGTTGGCTGATACCCTGCTCCCTAGCTGCAACACCAACAGCTTTGCCATCTGCCCCTACGGTGATTTTGCTCTCCACCGATTCCAAATGCAGGCTGCCCTGGGCATATCGTTTTTTGGTTAGGATGGCCGCCAGCTCCTGCATAAGGTGCAAGGTATCGGTTACCTGGGCATATTTTTGCAATATCTCCGATGTGGCAGTCCCCCCAAGCACCGCATTTACCTCGGAGTATACCCCCTTTAGCAGCGAGCAAATTACTGTCTTTTCAAAGCGATACCCGGTGAGGTTGCCGTCCTGATCCAAGGTCATAAGAGCAGAAAAGGTGAGCCTATCCTCTTGGGGATTTAAGGAGCAAATTCCGTTGGAGAGCTCCGGGGGCAGCATAGGAACCACCGAATCCGCGTAGTACACCGAGGTGCCTCGCTGGAAGGCCTCCAGATCCAGCGGGCTTTGGTGGGTGACAAAATAACTGACATCTGCAATGTGCACACCCAGCTTCCACCCGTTATCCAGCTTTTGAATACTGACAGCGTCGTCCAGATCCTTGGAGTCGGCCCCATCAATAGTGAAGATGCATTCCTCCCGCAAATCCATGCGCTGGGCAAGCTCTTTTGGGTGGATACCGGAAAGGGCAGACAAAGCTGCAGCCTGCTCCATTACTTCTGGTGGAAAGGGAGGGTAGATGTCGTTGGCGGAGAGAATGGCGCGGCAACAAGCGGCAGCACTGTCCGAGTCGCCAAAGCGTTCCAGTACCTCTACCAGGTGATCTGCATGGCCATCTCCCCGGCGAATAAGCCGGGCAATTACCTTATCCCCATCTAGGGCACCCAGCATTCTGCTGCGGTGGATAGATAGGGGGAATTTTACATAATTGTCCGGGATTACCACAAACTCCTGGTCCAAAAGCCGCACAACCCCGGAGAAGCGGGTATAGGCGGGCTTGGAGATTTTTACAACCTCTCCTTCCGGCAACTGCCCCTGGCTGCGTTTGCGCCGCAAAAGCACCTTGTCTCCAGGCATTGCCCCCAGCAGCCTGCGGCCGGGGATAAAGACATCCTTGTCCTGCCCGGTGATTCGGGCAAAGCCAAAGGTAGCATTTACCTTGACAATTTCGGCTTCTGCAAGCCCGGCGGTGTCGGCCAATATATAGCGCCCGCCGGATTCCAGTATCTTGTTTTGTTCCACTAGGGTGGCCAGCGCTTGGAAAAACTGTTCCCGCTTGCCTTTTTTCACCCCAATTTTTTTGAGTATCTCCTTGGGAGAGAGAGGGGCTTTGGTTTTGCTCCGCAGTGCGGATAGAATTTTCACTTCAAATACATTCATAATAACTCCGGTGTGGATGTAAATTTTTCAGGTTTGCTGATACCAGAAACCAGCTGCAAAAGGTTATGCTCTACCTTGGCTTGTATTTTGGTATCAACCAGTATACTGGTTATTGTACCATAACTGGGGTTTATATTGCATGTTGTGGCTATAAAAGAATGAAAAAACAAACTCCGGCGCCCACAAAAGGTGGATGCCGGAGTAGCTTTACAGGGTTTATGCTGCTTTTCCATACTTGTGTTGTCTCCACAGAACCCACAGAGGACCAGCGATGCAGATGGAAGAATACGCACCGGAGATAAGGCCCAGTATCATGGGGAAGGAGAAGGAGAGTATCGAGGAAACATTGTAGATATACGCCACGATAGACACAACACCCATGGCAAGAATGGTGGTAATAGAGGTGTTGATGGAGCGGCGGAAGCTTTGGTTAATAGACAGGTTTACAAGCTCGGCCAAGGACATTCTACTGCCCAATAGGCGCTTGTTTTCGCGAATACGGTCGTAGATGACGATGGTATCGTTTAGGGAGTATCCCAAAATTGTTAGCACCACAGCAATAAAGTTGGCGTTAATTGGGATGCGGAAGATAATAAACACGGCAAACACCACAATAATATCGTGGAGCAGTGCCACAACCGCCATAACCCCTGCGGACACACCACCTATTTTGCGAAAGCGAATAGAAACAAACAGAATCATCAGCACCGATGCCAGCGCCACTGCCACCAAGCATTTGGCCAGAAACTCTTTACCAATAGTGGCATCCACGTTGGAGATGGACAGGGTTGTGGGGCTGTTTTCTGGGAAAGCAGCTTGCACGCCCTCGGTTAAAGCCAGCATCTGGTCGGAAGTAAGGCTTTGGGATCCAGGCATGGTAACCACAATGGTCTTGCTGCCCGAAGCAAGGTCGGTACTCTGCT
>CAYNCW010000095.1:0-9011 GCA_964395635.1 uncultured Oscillospiraceae bacterium | reverse complement strand
TTCGGCTCTCCATGTGATGGATAGGGCTGTGATCGTGGTTTACGTGAAACTCGTCGTCCAATATCTCCAGCTTGGTGCTTACTTCCTGCATGGCGGCGCTGTAAATCTGCTGCATCTTCACAAGTTCATTAAACATGCCCAAAAGCTCGCTGGGAAATTGAAACATGGAGATGCTGCCATTATTATCTGAGAAATCTTCTATGTTAAATGATGTTTTCCTATTTAGTATCAATGAAATTCCTCCAATTACCTAGTCGGTTTGTCTTTTATTATAGGGAATATTTTGTGGTATGTCAAATTTTGTAGCGGAATTGATATTGTGCTTATAGGGCTTTGTTATTGGGTTTATTGACATAGGTAATTTGTTTGTTATAATACAGGTATCTATTAAATACTACATAAGGGGGAGATCCTGTGAATATTGGAGCACTGATTATTGCAGCGGGGTCTACATCAAGGCGGGATTCCTTTGCCCCTATGCAAAAAATAGGGTCGATATCGGCCATCCAGCGGCTGATTATGACCTTTCACTTGGCAGATGTGCAGCCGATTGTGATTGTAGTATCCGCCCAGGACCGGCCAATGCTGGAAAAGCACACTTCACGTACTGGAGTTGTGCTGATGCAAAGCAAGGCTCCGGATGCAGAGATGTTTGAAAATGTCTGCTTGGGGCTTACGTATCTACAAACTATTTGCGATAAGGTGCTGTTGACTCCGGTGGATATTCCCTTATTTTCGGTTGATACGGTAAAAACCCTGATCCAGTCTGGGGAGCTGCTGGTATCGCCAATTTGCCAGGGAAGGGGAGGCCACCCTCTTGTTATTGACCGGCAGGTAATTCCCGCAATAATTGGGTATACAGGCGCGGATGGTCTCCACGGGGCTATGGGGGAATGTGGGTTTGTGCGACGGCAGTTGGAAATAGCCGATCCAGGTGTTTTTGTACGTTCGGATCAGTTTACAGAGTGTGAGAAAATAGCAGTCAACCACAACCAAAAACAGTGGCGTCCGGTGATGAAGCTGCAGATTGCCAAGGAATCGGCATTTTTAGGGCCGGGGAGTTGGCAGCTGTTATCCCTTATTGAGACCACCGGCTCTGTGCGGTTTGCCAGCCAGCAAATGGGGATATCCTACAGCAAGGCGTGGAAGATACTCAACAATCTGGAGGAGCAGGTGGGATATTCGGTTTTAAGCCGTCAGCCAGGAGGGAAAAACGGCGGCAAAACTCATTTGACCAAACAGGGCAAACAGCTCTTAGAACAGTTTGAACGCTTTGAAAGGGAATGCAACAATGCGGTAAACCAGTTATTTCAGAAGCATTTTGGTGGAGACTGATACAAAAGATAAGGGATTTATCCATGGGTGAAAGCTTCTGCTAAGGATATACCTCTTATCTATGGAGTTTATATAGTTTAGTCAGGGAGTACTCTTCGCCTTTTGCGTAGTAAAAACACCACCAGCACTACAACAAAGGAGAGGGTTTGTGCGATGGCGATACGCAGGATCTGCAGCTCATCGGCACCGGTAGGGGTTACAATATGTAGTAGGTTGACCCCAGCGTTGTTTACGAAATGCGCTGCCATGCCGGCCCACAGAGAACCGGTTAGCCTGCAAAGCATACTGTATTGTATTGCCAGCAAGGTGCTGGTAGACACCAGCAGTAGGCAGGCCATAAAGGCTCCCATAGGGGATTGTTGACCATCCAGCAGATTGCGAACAGGCTGGGCGATATGCCAAATGCCAAACAAAAGAGAGGAAAATATACAGGCTTTGCCAAAGGTATAGGTTTCTTTAAGAACCCGCATAAATAGCCCACGGAAGATGCCTTCTTCCATAACAACGTTGATGAGGTTGCCTATGATGCATATAAGTATAAACAGCATTCCGGTGTTCATGCCCTGGTTTCCCAGTACTGTGTAGCTGGTAACATAGAACTGCAGGGTTGGTGCATTGCCTGCTGCAGACTGCATAAGGTATTCGGTTGCATAAGCAACCCCAAAAGCGCCTATACCCAAGGATAGGCCAAGCCCTGTATCCCGAAAAAAACGGTTTGCTACAAAGCCAATTTCCTCCCAGGAATAGTGCAGCAGCCGGATGGCTACAGCCAATAAAAGGATGCCCAAAAGCTTATGAATAAAGGCCTCCCCAATGATAGTTTGATCGGTGCGCAGCAGCAGATACTCCACTCCGCGAAAAACAAAGCATATGCCATAAAACAATAGCACAAGGCGCAAGGGGGATAGCTTATTCATTGGTTTGCTCCTTATAAACAGTATTTTTTAAAGTATAACAAAAATCAGATACAATTCCAAGGAATATTCGATTGACAACCGGTGTGTTTTTTTGTATACTGTGTCAAAGTATACATAGGCGGCGTTTATCAGATAATGCGGGAGCCAATCCAACCAGCTGCTGCTTGCAGATTGCCTTGGAAATGGCACCTATCTGCATTGTTGATGACGTCTATTTTTATAGAATAAGGTATTTCACAGTAGTGGAAACTGTAGTTTTGTTTTAAAGGAGTGGTTTTGTGAAACTGAATTTTACCAAGATGCATGGTTGTGGTAACGACTATGTCTATTTTAATTGTTTCCAGCAGGAGGTTGCTTCGCCGGAGTCGGTGGCAGTTTGCTTATCCGACAGACACTTTGGTATTGGCGGCGACGGTATTGTTTTGATTCTGCCCTCACAGATAGCCGATGCCCGTATGAGAATGTGTAACATGGATGGCAGCGAAGGCAAAATGTGCGGAAACGCAATTCGTTGTGTGGCAAAATATTTGTATGACAATGGCATGGTTTCCAACACCACAATCAGCATTGAGACATTAAGCGGAATCAAAACCCTTCATCTCACCATCCAAGATGGTTTGGTGGATTGTGTTCAGGTGGATATGGGACAAGCTATACTGAATCCCAGTCAGATTCCTGTGAATCTGGAAGGGGAGTGTGTGGTAAATCATACAGTAGAAATGAACAATACCCAATATGCCATAACCTGTGTTTCTATGGGCAATCCCCATGCTGTTGTTTTTTGCGATGATGTGGATAGCTTGGATCTTATGCAGATAGGCCCCATGTTTGAAAATAACCCCTTATTTCCAGACCGAATCAACACAGAGTTTGTTCAGGTGGTGGGCAAAAACGCGCTGAAAATGCGTGTGTGGGAACGGGGCAGCGGCGAAACTCTTGCCTGTGGCACAGGCGCGTGTGCATCGGCTGTTGCAGCGGTGTTAAATGGTTGCTGTGATAAAGGGCAGGATATAACGGTTAAACTGCTGGGGGGCGAACTGGTGATTAACTATACCGACGAAACGGTGTTTATGACCGGAGGATGCCATAAGGTATTTGATGGCACGGTAGAACTATAAAAAATGCGGTACCAATGCTTATTTAGGAGGATACAACATGAATCTTAATCAAAACTATGCAAATTTGCAGGAAAGTTATCTGTTTTCCATCATCGCCAAAAAGGTAAATGCCTATAAGGAAGAGCATCCGGATAAAGAAATCATTCGCCTTGGTATCGGCGACGTTACCTTGCCTTTGGTGCCTGCGGTGGTATCTGCAATGCAGGATGCAGTTGCAGAGATGGGAAGCACCGAGACCTTTCGGGGATACGGCGAAGAGCAGGGATATGGTTTTTTGCGAGAAGCTATCTGCAGCTATTATCAAAACAAAGCAGTATCTTTGGATGCATCCGAAGTATTTATCAGCGATGGAGCCAAAAGCGATTTAGGCAATATCTTGGATATTTTCTCTGAAGAAAACACTGTTCTTGTTCCCGATCCAGTATATCCGGTGTATGTGGATACCAACATTATGGCTGGGCGAAAGATTGTGTATATGCAAGGTAATGCGGAAAACAGCTTCTTGCCACTGCCCGACCCAGCTGTTCAGGCAGATATTATATACCTTTGCTCACCCAACAACCCCACCGGAGCGGTTTACAACAAGCAGCAGTTGCAGCTGTGGGTGGATTATGCCTTAGCAAACCAAGCGGTGATTCTTTTTGACAGTGCCTATGAGGCCTTTGTGCAGGATAAGGAGTTGCCCACCAGCATCTACCAAATCTCTGGTGCAAAAAAATGTGCTATCGAGTTTTGCTCCTTTTCTAAAACAGCGGGCTTTACCGGCACACGGTGCGGCTATACTGTTGTTCCCCAGGAGCTTATCCATCGAGACACCAGCCTGAATAAACTGTGGCTGCGCCGGCAAACTACCAAGTTTAACGGGGTACCCTATATCATTCAGCGGGGTGCTCAGGCGGTGTTTTCCGATAGTGGGTATACACAGATTCAGCAGAACATTCAATATTATATGGAAAATGCCAAGCTGATTGCCAGCGCATTAAAGGAGCTGGGGACTTGGTTTGTAGGGGGCGAAAACTCTCCCTATATATGGCTGCAATGTCCGAATGGTATGTCCTCTTGGGAGTATTTTGAGTATCTCTTGCATAACGCAAATGTTGTGGGTACACCAGGTGCAGGCTTTGGTGCTAACGGTGAAGGCTTCTTCCGGCTCACTGCCTTTGGCAACCGGGAGAATGTGCTCAAAGCCATGGATAGAATACGCGGTTTGCAAAAATAAATAAAGCCAAAAAGGTCGCATTTCAGGATGAAAAATTCATCTTGGTGGCGGCCTTTTTCTATATATCATGGCAAAGGTAACGGATGAGGTTATCTATCGGATAAGCACAGAATAGCCCTATACTGTTTATGGGAAAATAACGGGAAATGGGATTGAGGTGGCGTCCCTTAAAAATCTTATTGCATTTTGAAAGATTTCTGCTATACTTACTTTCTGTGTAAAAAATGCGTTTACACATACATATTGAAAGGATGTTGATAGATGAAAAAGAATTTTCGGGTGCTTGCCTTTGTGGCTGCCACACTAGTCCTGCTCAGCGGGTGTTCCGGTAAACCGGACTCTACTTCGCAAAGTCAATCCCAAAGCGAGGCTCAGTCCCAAACAACAACCGTAGCCGGTAATTATGCGGCGGCACAACAAGCATTTCTTGAAAATGTGGACACAACCTATTCTTATGATCTCGCCAATCGCATTGCCGAAATCAAGTCCAATCCCAAGTTGGGGTACCGCACTGCGGGTTCCCAGGCGGAGCTGGCAGCAGGTGAACTGCTGAAAGCGGAGATGGAAAGAATTGGCCTGCAAAACGTAACCAAAGATGAATTTATACTAGATACCTGGACATTTGAAAAAGCAGATCTTACCTTTACCCAGCAAGACGGAACCCAACACAGTGCTGTTTTAGGCGGGTATCAAACCCAGTTTGAAACCAACGGCCCCAAAGAATACCCAGTAGTGTATGCGGGACAGGGCACCGAGGCAGATCTTGCGGATTTGGATGTTACAGGCAAACTGGTTTTAATTGATATTAATCAGCGGGAAAACTGGTGGATTAGCTACCCTGCCTATGAGACCCATTTGGCAGGTGCAACAGCGGTGCTTGCTGCCCAGGATGGCGGGTATTCTGAAATCAGCGACGATGCTCTCAATTCACAGGATATCTGCGGCACAGCTGACGCAGCTGCTTTTTCCATCAGCCGCACCGATGCAAACGCCCTGAAAAAAGCGCTGGAAGCAGCCCCCAACAACGAGCTTACCGTTACATTGGATGCCTCCAGCAAAGTGGGATACAACGGTACAAGCTACAACATTGTGGGCACAATTCCCGGCCGTAACCCCGACCAAATGATCCTGATGAGCGCCCATTACGACTCTTATTTTGAGGGTTTTCAGGACGACAATGCGGCAATTGGCCTCATGATGGGCATTGCCAAAGCCATGGTGGACAGTGGATATAAGCCGGAAAAAACCCTGGTGTTTTGCGCCTTGGCAGCAGAAGAGTGGGGCGTGAGCAACACCCGCTACGACTGGTCTACCGGTGCATACAACCAAATCTTCCGTGTACATCCTGAATGGGTGGGCAAGGTGATGGCAGACATCAACTTCGAGCTGCCTGCCTACAGCCTGGGGTATGAAGCTACACAAATCCGCACTTCCTACGAGCTGCGCTCCTTTATAGACAGCTTTTTGCCCAACATTCCCCCAGTGGAAGGCGCATTCCCCAAGGGTGCAGAGATTATCGTGCCTATCCAAACCTGGTCGGATGACTTCTCCTTCTCCATTGCCGGTGTTCCCTCCTCGGTGACTGCGCTACGTGGAGATTTTGCACAGAAATACTATCACTCCCAGTTCGACAATAAAGACACCTATGACGAGAAGGCATTTTTGTACCATCACAACATGTATGGCCTTTTGATGCTGGCCTATGACTACTGTGGGGTAGCTCCGCTGGATTTTGCAACCCGCCTTGCTGCGCTGGAGGAAAGCATTGATACAGAGTTGATGGCAAAAAGCCAGGTGGATGCGGCCCCCTTGCAAGCAGCTGTGGCTTCCGCTAAGGAAGCAGCTGCAGCGGTTTACAGCAAGGTGGAGCAGGTAAACGCCGACTATGCAGCAGCAGTGGATGCAGGGGATTTTGAAAAGGCCGACAAACTGTTGGCAGAAGCAAAAAACCTTTCGGAGGATGTATTGGCAGCCTTTAAAGCCTGTGAAGATGCATTTGTGCGTTTGACCTGGGAAGATGTATCGGTGTTTCCACACCAGCTGCCCTCCAACAATTTGGCGGCGCTGCACTCTGCCATTGAATCCCTGAATTCTGGGGATGCTACCACAGCTCTGGATGAGTACCTTTGGTTGGTGGATAACAACTGGTATGCATATGATTTCTCCTATGAGACCTACCGCTATTTTACCGACTATGTGCTGACACAACCTGCCGATAGGCTGATGTGGGGGGCTGGACGGATTGTAGGCCACGAGGATTTGTTTAAAACCATACGCTCTATTATGGAAAAGAGCAAGGCAGAAAACAGCGACTTCACCACAGAAATTGCTGCGCTGAATGCTTCGGTGGAAAACCAGAACAAACTGCTGGCAAAGCTGGTGGAAGAGGAAATTACCGCACTTACCATGCTGACAGACTCCTTCCGTACCATAACGGCCGCATAATTCTATAGCGTTAAAATAAGCCTGTGGCAGTAGCCACAGGCTTATTTTGCGTTTGCACCATACTGGTAAAATTTAATTTGTGTGCGGCTCTTGTTGTGTACTGCCCACCCATGTATACTATAGTTAAAATCAAACACAAATTGCAGTCTCCAACAGATTTGCGATTGTAGTCGGTGAATAGTAGAACACGGGAAAACAGCGGAGGACAGAATAGTGCAGGTGAAAGAATTGATGGCGCTAACAAGCTTTCAAGGCTCTAAATGTATTGCGGGGGAAAGGGGCCTTGATAGGGCGGTGGAGGATATTTCGGTGATGGAAGTGCCGGATATTGAAGATTATGTAAGCCAGGATGCATTTTTGGTCACCACTTTGTACCCATTATACGCCAATGAGGAAAAGATGCGGTCGCTGATTCCCAAGCTTAACGCAGTGGGGTTATCCGGGCTTGCCATTAAGGTGAACCGCTATATTAGTGAAGTTCCTGAGTATTTTGTAGAACAGGCAAACACTTTAGATTTTCCACTGCTGGTTTTGCCCAACCACAGCAATCTATCCACACTTATCAACGAGTTTTTGAAGGAAAACAACTATCAAAAAAGCTTGGAGCTGGAGTACAGAAATAACATCCACAACTCCTTGATGGAATGTATGCTACAGGGGGAGGAATACACAGGGCTTGCAGAAACCTTGGGCAAGCTATTATACAGAAATGCTGTTCTATACAACAAGGATATGGACAAGCTGGGGGAATATGTACTGGAGGATCAAGCATTTTACGAAGATAGCCAGATTGTCGGTGCCGCTTGCAGGCTGTTTCAGTATGAGCAATATGATGATTATTACAAAATACCTTTGAAGCACGGATGTGCGGTGTTATATCGGGTTCAATACGGCTATGAAAAAATCGGGTATATTGTGTTGTTTTCCAGTGAGGATTTTGGGCTATCGGCACTAGAGAAGATTGCAGTGGAACAGTTTGCCATTGTTTTTCGGATCATCATACAGCGGCAAAAGGCTATAACAGAGCTGGAAAACCGCTATATCGAAGGGTTCACATGCGATTTGTTGTTTGGGAAAATCACCAGCGATTATAACGCCGCATCCCGAGCCAGCGCCTTGGGTTGGAAGATGACATTTCCTATGAGTCTTCTTCTCATTGACATGATTGATCTGCCGGATAGAATTAAGGACAAGGTGGTTCTGATACGCAGTATTCGCAGCCGCATCCATACCGAGGCTATGGGTTTGAGCGAAAAATGGAACTGCTTTTTTGCTGGCAACGACCGATACATAGTAGGATTTTTGGATAATGGAGGATACAACCAGTACCAGAAGATAGGTCAACTCATTCAGGATGAATTTGACCAGTTGGGTATACGGTTTTACTTTATGGCAGTATCCAGGCCCGCTCAGTCTGTACAGGGGATTACCAAATGCTATGAAGAAGCGGAAAAAACATTGGATATTGCCAGATTGATGGATAGGCGAGAGGTTCTACATTTCAGGGACATTGGGGTGTACCGCATTATCCATACAGCAGGCAGTAAGGGGGAGCTAAAGGAATTTTGCCTGGATACCATTGGCCCGCTGATTGACTATGATCAAAAGAATAACGCAAGCCTACTGCAAACCCTCAGCACTATTTTGGAGCAAAGCGGAAATTTAAAAGAAGCATCCAAAAAGCTGTTCATTCATTACAACACCGTTCGGTATCGTTTTCGCCTTATCGAGGATATATTGGGTAAAAAGTTGGACACTATCAGTGATTATCACGACCTAAATCTGGCGCTGAAAATATACTATTCGCTGCATCTAAATAATAAAAACCAGAACATTCGCTAAAAATCGGGGTATTATATTGTTATTTGATAATAATATAATACCCCGATTTTTGGCATTCAAAGATAAATACATGCAAATTCAATCATGTTATTATTAAGACAAAGCAAGGTGTGTAAGTTGTAAGAGGGAGGGCCG
>CAYNCW010000094.1:0-9028 GCA_964395635.1 uncultured Oscillospiraceae bacterium | reverse complement strand
CGTTAAATGCCATAGAAGAAAACGCTATTGGATCTTTGGTGCTGGTTGCCACCACTGTATTGTTTGTTAACGTTGTGTTGCGGTATTTTTTTAAGATGAGTGTAGTTTGGGCGGAAGAGTTTATCCGGTACTGCATGATTTGGATTAGTTTTGTGGGTTCTGCGGTGTGTTTTCGTAAGGGAATCCACTACGGTGTGGATCTGATTTTGCGGGTGAAGTCTGCGGCGTTTGTCCGCGGACTTAAGATATTTATCGAGACGGCAGGTCTTGCCTTTTGCTGCTTTTTGTTTAAGTTTAGCTTGGATTTGGTGCTGTTCACCAGAGGAACCGGCCAGATTACCCCCGCTATGCGGCTTCCGCTGTGGATTGTGTATACCGTGATTCCCTTTAGTGCGCTGTTGTCCATACTGTATCTGAGTATGCGGGTGTGTGTGCTGTGTACCCATGATGGACAGGACGCAGAGGATGAGGACGGGCAGAAAGAGGAGGCAGAGAGATGATAGCGGCGCTGCTTGTATTTATACTGTTATTTTTGATGCTGGGGGTGCCTATTTACGTTTCTTTGGCGCTGGCCTCCTTTTTGTCGGTAACCTTTTTTTCGGATATTCAGGCCATGGTTTTGGTGCAGCGGTTTTTCGGCGGTATTGATACCTTTGCTTTGATGGCGCTGCCCTTTTTTATTCTGGCGGCAAACTTGATGGATACCGGTGGGCTTTCCCGGCGGATTCTCAACACCGCACGGGCGCTGGTGGGGCATATTACCGGGGGTATGGCCATGACCACCCAGCTGGCCAGCATGTTTTTTGGCGCTCTGTCCGGCTCCAGCCCCTCCACCGTTGTGGCTATCGGCAAGTCTATGTATCCGGAGCTGAGGCGTTCCGGTTATTCGCCTTCCTTTTGCTCGGGGCTGCTGGCCTCTTCCGGTTCGGTGGCGCTGATTATTCCCCCCAGTATTACCTTTATCATCTACGCTTCGGTTACCGGTGCTTCGGTTGGTAAGCTGTTTATGGCCGGGCTTGGGGCGGGTATTGTGTATGGCGGCGCTAGCCTTGTGTATATCTACTTCTACTCCAAAAAGAACAATGTGCATAAGGACAAAAAAGCCACCGGCAAAGAGCTGATGGCTCACCTGAAGGATGCCAGCTGGGCGCTGCTGATTCCGGTGATTATTTTGGGGGGAATTTACTCCGGTGTGTTTACCCCCACCGAGGCCGCAGGTATTTCGGCTGTGTACTCCATCTTTGTGGGGATGGTTATCTACAAGGAAATTGACTTTAAGGGACTGATGGCCGCTTGCCGCTCCACCGCTATTTCCTGCGGACAGATTTTGGTAATGGTGGCCGGTGCACAGGCCCTGGGCTGGATTTTGACTGTGGGGCAGGTTCCCCAGCTGATTACCACCACCATATTGTCCTCCATTTCCTCCAAGATTTTGTTTTTGGCACTGCTGAATGTAATGCTTTTGATTATGGGTATGTTTATGGAGGGTGTTGCATCCATTATCATTATTGCGCCGCTGATTTTCCCCATTGTGGGGCAGATGGGCATCGACCCCATCCATCTGGGGGCAATTATGATCTCCAACCTGGCAATTGGCATGTTCACACCGCCTTTTGGCATGAATATTTTTGTAACCAGTTCCATTACCAAATGTGATTTAATCGAGATGCTGCCGGGGCTTGGCAGGTTCTTTTTGGTGGATGTGGCGGCGCTGCTGCTCATTACCTATATTCCCCAAATTTCCATGCTGCTGCCCAATCTTTTGAGCTAACTTATGAGGTGATTCTATGGCCTACGATTTAGAGGATGTCCAATACGCAGGCAGGCTGTTTGACAGCTTTTATGATATTGGCTGTACCGACAGCGGTGGCGTAACCCGGCTGGGGTATACCCCCCAGGAGGATGCTATGCACAGCAGGTTTGCTGAGCTGGGGCAGTTGCTGGGGATGCACAGCTTTACCGACCAGGTGGGCAACACCTTTGTTGCCAGCGATATGGCCCCGGAGGGGTATTACCTGATTGGCTCCCATCTGGATTCGGTGATTGACGGCGGACGCTATGACGGAGTGGCCGGGATTATCGCCGGGCTGATGATTTTGCGCTGGGCCAGGCGAGATGCGCTGCAGCTGCCCATTCGGATTGGGGCCTTTCGCTGTGAGGAGTCCAGCAACTTTGGGCTGTGCACAGTGGGCAGTGGGCTGATAGTAGGGGAACACATCAAGCAGGATATCGGCAGCCTGACAGGGATTGACGGGGTGAGCATGGCGGAGATTTTTGCCCAGCGGGGCTATAACCTAAAGCCAGAGCCCATCACCGGCATTAAGCAGTATCTGGAGGTGCACATCGAGCAGGGTAAGGTGCTGGAGGAATACGGCCAGCGGGTGGGGATTGTCTCCACCATAGCGGGGCCAAGGCGGTTTAACCTGCATATCAACGGTGTGGCAGAGCATTCTGGGGCAACCCCTATGGGGATGCGGGCGGACGCTCTTTGTGCCGCCGCCGAGCTGATATTGGAGATTGAAAGGATAGGCTTGGAAGAAGCCCGCCGCCATTCGGTGGCAACGGTGGGGGTGGTGCACAACCATCCCAACGCCATGAACGTAATCCCCGGCAATGTGCGGCTGGGGGTGGATGTTCGGGGAATGGACATAGAGAGCCTGGATACCATCGAGGAGAGAATGCGCCAAGCCGCCAAACAGATCTGTGCAAAGCGGGGGGTTAGCTATCTGCGGGAAAAGACCAGTTCTATTCCACCGGCCAAGATGAATGCAATGATGCAGGATAAGCTGGAGCAAGCGGCACAGAGGCTGGGTATCTCCAACCGGGTGATGATGAGTGGCGCGGGACATGATGCCATGAGTTTTGTGGATATCTGCGACACCGCGATGGTGTTTATCCCCTGCCACAGGGGAATCAGCCACAACAAGCAGGAATTTGCCACCATTGAAAGCATCTGCGACGGAGCAAGTGTTTTGTATGAGTACCTACGGAGGGAAGCAGAATGATTCTCATCAAAGACGGAAGAGTGATGGATCCCAAAAGCGGAACCGACGAGCTTTTGGATGTGGTTATTGACGGGGACAGGGTAAAATACATCGGAAAGTTCCAGCGAGGGGAACAGTATGATGAGATTATCGAGGCAAAGGGCAAGATTGTGGCCCCTGGACTAATAGACGTACATGTACATTTTAGAGAGCCGGGGCTTACCTATAAAGAGGATATTCAGTCCGGGGCAAAGGCAGCGGCCAAGGGTGGGTTTACCACTGTTGTGTGTATGGCCAACACAAAGCCGGTGGTGGATACCCCCGAAGTTTTACAGCAGGTGCTGGAGGCAGCCCAACAGACCGATATTCATGTGCTCACCGTTGCGGCAGTTTCCAAGGGGATGCAGGGCAAGGAGCTCAGTGATTTTGAAGAGCTGAAAAAGCAGGGAGCGGTGGGCTTTAGCGACGACGGTATACCGCTGATGGATACCCGGCTGATACTACAGGCCATGGAGCTTGCCAAGGAGCTGGATGTTCCACTGAGTTTTCACGAGGAGGATCCATCCTTAATCGGCATGGCCGGGGTGCACCAAGGCAAGGTGTCTGAAGCTTTGGGAACTGGGGGAGCCCCCAGTGTATCCGAGAGTGTGATGGTGGCTAGAGACTGTATGCTGGCGCTGCATACCGGCGCCAAGGTGAACATCCAACACATCAGCTGCCGGGAGGCAGTGGACTGTGTGCGCATGGCCAAAAAGCTGGGAGCCAATGTGGTAGCGGAGGCTACCCCCCATCATTTTTCCCTGACCCAAGAGGCGGTGCTGGAGCATGGCTCCTTGGCCAAGATGAACCCACCGCTGCGCACCCAGGAGGATTGCTACAGCATTATTAAAGGGCTGAAGGACGGCACCATCGAAATTATCGCCACCGACCACGCCCCCCACAGCGCTGAGGAAAAGGCCCGGAGCATAGACCAATGCCCCAGTGGCATTATCGGGCTGGAAACCGCGTTGGGGCTGGGGGTTGCAAATTTGGTGCGCAAGGGGCATCTGTCCCTGCTGGATTTGTTGGAGAAGATGAGCATAAACCCTGCCCGGCTGTATGGGCTGGATGCAGGGTATCTGGGGGAGAACGGCCCCGCGGATATTGTGATTTTTGACGAAAAAGAAGGCTGGACAGTATCGGATTTTGCATCCAAGTCCAGCAATTCCCCCTTTGTGGGGCAAACCTTGTACGGCAAGGTGTACTACACCATTTGCGGTGGCAAGGTGGTGTATCGGGAGGGGTAGGGCTGTTTGGCCAACCATCCCGGAGAGCAGGCGGCACAAGGCTGCCGCAACAGATGATTGACCCACCCAAAGGACACTGGGGCTAGACTAACGGTGGCCTGGGTGGGAGGCGTATAAGGAGTGAAGCGAAATGTCCAAGATTCTTTGGAACGAGCAGTTGACCGACGACTTTTACCTGATGAAGGTGGAACATACAAACAATGCCCAAATGGGGCAGTTTTACATGCTGCGGGCATGGGACAAATACCCGGTGCTTTCCCGGCCTATCAGTGTATACGATGCAGACGGGGAGACGGTCTCCTTTCTCTATAAGGTGGTAGGCGAGGGAACCCAGATGTTTGCCCAGCTAAAGCCGGGGGATGAGATTACTTTGCAGGGACCGGACGGCAACACCTTTCCTGAGGTAAAGGGAAAGGTAGCCATGGTTGGCGGCGGTGTGGGTATTGCCCCCTTGTACCTGGCGGCAAAGACCCTGAAAAAGCTGGATCCTTCGGTGACCATTGACATCTATCTGGGATTCAGCGATAAGGCTATGCTGGAGGAGGAGTACCAGGAGGTTTGCGACAAGCTGGTGGTGAATGTGGGCGGCTATGTTACCGATGAAATCACCCCGGAAAACTACCAACATATTTTTACCTGTGGCCCAACAATCATGATGCAGGTTTTGTTTGATAAATGCGCCAAAGCAGGTGTGGCAGACAGGCTACATGTGTCTATGGAAAACCGTATGGCCTGCGGCATTGGCGCTTGTCTTGTATGCAGCTGCAAAACCAAGGGGGGCAACCGCAAGGTGTGTAAGGATGGCCCTGTATTTCTTGGCCAGGAGGTATTTGGTATATGAATCGTTTGGCAGTGGAGTTTGCGGGAGTTCCCTTTAAAAACCCGGTGGCACTGGCATCCGGCACCTGTGGGTTTGGCCGGGAGCTGCAAGAGATTTTTGATATTCAGCAGCTGGGGGGGATTTCCTCCAAAGGGCTGACTTTGCATGAGCGAGCTGGCAACGAGGGGATTCGTATCTGGGAGACCCCCAGCGGCACCATGAACAGCGTGGGGCTGGAAAACCCCGGTGTACAGGGGTTCATTGACAAAGAGCTGGACTTTATCAACAGCTTGGAAATTGTGAATATCGTCAACCTGGGTGGCCATTCCATAGAGGATTATCTGGAAGGGGTACGGCTTCTGAGCAAGGTGAAGCTGGATATTCTGGAGCTGAATATATCCTGCCCCAATGTGAAGCAAGGCGGCATGAACTTTGGGGTGAAAACCGAGATGGCCCGGGAGGTTGTTCGCCAGATTCGCAGTGCGTTTGGCGGCAAGCTGGTGATTAAACTTTCTCCCAACGCTGAGGACATTGTGGGGTTGGCCAAAGCCTGTGAAGAAGAGGGAGCGGATGGACTGACCCTTTCCAACACCCTTTTGGGTATGGCGGTGGATATACACAAGAAAAAGCCGGTGTTTAACAATGTGTATGCGGGGTTGTCCGGCCCGGCTATAAAACCGGTGGTGCTGCGTATGGTGCATCAGGTGGCTAAGGTGGTGCATATCCCCATTATGGGCTGCGGCGGCATCGTGACTTGGCAGGATGCGGTGGAGTTTCTCATGGCCGGTGCCCGTGTGGTGCAGATTGGTGTGGGCACCTTTATGAAGCCAGATATGGCGCTGGATATTGTGAAGGGGCTGGAGGCTTATGTTGAGAAAGAAAAGCTGGAGTCCATCACCGATATTTGTGGCATTGTATAGGCACTTTGAGGGAAAACCTGTATACTCCCTCAGTTCCTGGTACTAAGGCGGCTTCGGGTGTCTTTTGGGGCAAGTGAGTCGCCCCCTCCCCGGATTGAAACCGCTACGGTGGCGGTCATCTAAAACAAAACGCCCTGCAGCATCGGTTGCTGCAGGGCATTTGTCTTATCTGGCTTGGGTTGCCAGGGATAAGAATTCGATCATGGGGCGGGTGACATATTTGCTGTGTTTGTAATAGAAGAAGTTGTCCCGTCTGGCGTGGGGGCTAGCCAGCTTATAAAAGACCATATCCTGGTTGCGGCGGATAGATTTGGCTAAGGTGTCGCTGATAAAGGTGATTCCCATGCCGCTACAGGCTATGTGGTAGGCGGTGGCTAGCTGGTCCAGCTCCAAGATGATGTTGGGGGTAATATTGCTTTCGGCACAGAGTTTGTCTGCCCGGACACGGGTGTCGTTGCCTTGGCGTAGCAGAACGCAGGGGGCACCATCCAACAGCCGGAGGGGGATTGGGGGGGTATTGGGATCCAGGTGTTTATCTGCGATAATTTCCTCTAAACTCAGGCGGTAGGCTTTGGCGGTGCGGTTGAAGCGAAAGGCCTGGGGTACCGCCAGAATCAGCTGCTCGCTGTAAAAAAAGTCTTTTTTATACACCGTTTCGTTAAAGTCGTAGTTTTCCACCATAAGATCCAGGCCACCGGCAAACAGCTGGCGCTCCAGATGGGCGGTATCCGCTTCGATCAGGTGGATGGTCACCTTGGGGTAGCGGGTTTTGAACCGGGTGATGATGGGGGGCAGGATATAGGAGGCAAAAAAATTGCTGGCACCAATGGATAGATTACCGGCTTTAAGCTCGTTTAGGTTGCCCAGGTAGTTGGTGAAGCTGTTTTCGATATCTATGATCTTTTCCACAGATTTGATGTACTCCCGGCCGCAATCGGTGAGCTGCACCGGGTTGGTGCTGCGGTCGAAAATCTGGGCACCCACACGGCTTTCCACCTTTTTTATGGTGGCACTTAAAGAAGGCTGGGAGATATATAGGCTTTCTGCCGCTTTGGAAAAGCTTTTTTGTTTGTATACTTCGTAGACATACTCTTTGTTGGTAAACATTCCAGCCTCCTTATAGTATCTTGTTTATACCCATACAATAGTATATACCAATGCTTATTCTATAACAAGCTGTAAAAGAAAAAACACCTGGGTATAGCCAAATGTTTATATCAATTATAAAAACATTGCTATTGATTCCACAATACCCAGAGATTATAATAAGTATGGATATGGAAGCAGAATTTAGCCAAAGCCTATGGGTTTTTGGTGAGAATAAGGAGTAATGACTATGAAACTGTATAGCCAATTTTCCCCAGAGGAGCGGCAGGCAGAGCTGGCTGGGGTGCAGCAGGAATATGATACTCTAAAAGCAAAAAACCTCAAGCTAAACATGGCGAGAGGGAAACCTGGGGCGGATCAGATTGCGCTTTCTACAGCCATGCTGGATGTTTTGCAGTCGGACAGCGATTGTACCGCCCAGGGGGGGATTGATTGCTGCAATTATGGGGAGCTCACCGGTATTCCGGAAGCCAAAAAGCTGTTTGCAGAGTATATGGGGGTTTCTGAGGAAGAAATCATCATTGCTGGGTCTGCATCCTTAACCTTTATGTACGACTGTATGGCAAGAGCTATGCTTAAAGGTGTGTTGGGGTCAGAAAAGCCCTGGGTAAAATACGATAAGGTAAAATTTCTTTGCCCAGTTCCAGGGTATGACCGGCATTTTGCCATCTGTGAGTTTTTGGATATTGAGATGGTAAACGTACCCATGAACCAGGATGGCCCGGATATGGATTTGGTGGAACAGCTGGTGGCAGAAGATGAAAGTATTAAGGGTATCTGGTGTGTGCCCAAGTTTTCCAACCCGTTGGGCATCACCTTCTCTGATGAGGTTGTACGCAGGATGGCAGCACTAAAACCCAAGGCTAAGGATTTTCGCATCTTCTGGGACAACGCCTATGCTATGCACCACATTTACAAGGATACCCCGCTGCTGAACATACTGGATGCCTGCAAACAAGCAGGTAACCCCAACATGGTGTACATGTTTGGTTCCACCAACAAAGTAACCTTCCCCGGAGCAGGTGTGGCGTTTTTTGCAGCCTCCAAGGAGAATATCGCATTTACCGCCAAGCAGCTTTCTATGCAGGCTATTGGTTGGGATAAGCTGAATATGCTGCGCCATGTGCGGTTTTTAAAGGATATGCAGGGTGTAAGTGCACAGATGGAAAAACATGCCCAACTGCTTAGACCCCGGTTTGATATGGTGCTGCGGTATCTGGAGCAAGAGCTTGCCCCTCGTCAGGTGGGCAGCTATGTGCGGCCGGATGGCGGATATTTTGTTACCTATCTGGCACCTGCCGGATGTGCTAAGCGGATTGTAGCCCTGTGTAAAGAAGCAGGAGTGGTGATGACCGACGCCGGTGCTACCCACCCTTACGGCAAGGATCCCCAGGACAGTTATATCCGCATTGCCCCCAGCTTTCCTTCTGAACAGGAGTTGGAGGACGCTATGAAGGTATTCTGTGTGGCTGCCAGAATGGCTGCTTTGGAGAAATAAGCATATATTGTTGTTAATTAGTACAGTGTTTTATAAAAAGCTACGCCCCGTAACTGAAAAGTTGCGGGGCGTAGCTTTTTTGGTAAGTAAAAAAAATTTGCTTTATTGAAACGGAAAAAAGGAGATGTTGTGAGTATCCATAGTTTGTTTATAGAACGGAAAACCAAGGTTCGCTCCCACAGTGGAATACAGGAGTTATTTTCCGGTGAGGGACAGGTGGTAGTTTGTAGGGGCGAGCTGCGCTCGTCCGGTAGGTTAAGGTATACATCCCAACCACAACCATTGGCACTGCCGTAGCCGTAGATATACAACGGACGACACAAGGTCGCCCCTACAGTGTCAGAGCGATGGCCACCGCTCGGCGGACGGCAGGGGTTTGGGATAGAGCACCTCTGTAAACCTCCGCCGAAATG
>CAYNCW010000093.1:0-9055 GCA_964395635.1 uncultured Oscillospiraceae bacterium | reverse complement strand
CAACAAGTGGAGCCTTTTACCCATGATCGATTACGAGTCTTTGGTAGTATCCTTTGAAAGCCAACTACGTATAAGTACCTTGTGGAAGGCCGGAGAGGATTATCGCTTTGCAGCTTCCGACACGGTTGATGCTAGCGATCTGCAAGTGATGGCCCAATATCCACAGATAACCAATGTCTATTCGTTGCAGGTTTCGGATAATCTGAAGAATGCGAAGATAAGCTTTGGTGTTGGAAGCAACTACTATGTATACCGCGCTTCGGATTTAGCATACCTAGGTACAAATGCGAATGGTGTTGCAGTTGCGGATAAGTACTATCTCGCTGCAAGCAAGCTGAATCAGGCATCGACTCCAAAATATAGTATTCGATACCATGCCGACGGTGCCGATGGCGGCGTTGTGCCAGTCGACCCCAAAACCTACTATCCTGGACAGATAGTAAATATACTTTTTACTTGCGATGACTTTATCTACAACGATAATGCTGTATTTAGGGGTTGGCAACGCATTATTAGTGAAAATGAAAGATACGTCTATCAAGAGGATCCGATCTTTCCATATATGAACCAAACCTTAATGGATACATGCAATATTGACCTTTATCCTGTATGGAGGTATATCGATCATGTTGTAGATAAGCCCTTGAAAATTGCGGGATATAACTCAACTGAGTCGCTAACGCTCGATCCAGGTGCTGTATTATACATACCTATCAAGAATGCGTTTGTTTGGTATGGAACGCCATCAAAGGTAAATCTTGACACTCTGCGCGATAGTAGTATCAATACGCTAATTGGCAAATTGGGAAGTGTTTTATCAAAGAGAATCGAGGTTGTACCTTTTGAAGATTTCTTTGCCTACAAGCTGCAGTTTGCTTCACCACAGTATGATACGCTATTTGAAGGGGTTTTGTCTATTTATGGCAGAAATTCATCATCGAAAACAGCTATCTCTGGTGTACTTAAAGGAACTGGCATTGCACCTAGCACTGGCGTAGACTCTTCATCCAGTGAAAACATGGGATCCAATTCAAATGTAAACCTTGGCGGGGGCAGTTCAAGCTTTACCGTAAACTCATTCATCGGCAACACCCCCTCAATATCGGCAGAGGAAGTTGCGAAACTGACAAAGGGGGCATTGGCCACTGCAAAAACATCCAGTAAACAGAAAGCTGTGATTCAATTCCGTAACCTGCAAAGTCTTTCATTGGCAGCAATGCATACGGCAGCTGAGCAGGCTAACGGATTCCCAGTAGCAATGGTCGCTGATACAATGCGTCCTGACGGCAGCGGGGTGGATGTTCGTATCATACTGGATCCGGCTAAAGCAAACAAGGATCTGTTGCTGTCAGCCTCCACAACCTCGGAACAGGCTCAAAAAACTTTGCAGCACTTTGCAAAATATTACACGAACAAGCTTTCAATCGTAAGCTTCTCCCAGCAGGGTGGTTTCGGAATGCCGGTTGAAATTGCGGTAAAGCTCGATCCTTCTTTTGACCACAGCAATCTTGTATTCTACACCTATGACAAACAGACCAACGCAATTCAAAAAATTGAACATCCGAGCTACTGGATAGATGCCAATGGTTATTTGCATTTTACAACTGAGTTCGCTGGTGATATTATTATCAGTAATGGATTATTAAAGAATAAGTAATCATAAATTAGACTTTAAATCTTTAACAGTTTTATTGGGCTGTCAAAGATTTAAAGTCTTTTTCTAAGGTATTAGAGAAAGTGAACGGATTTATTGCAGTTGAGGTAAAGCCGCTGATTGAGTGGGATGAACCAAACGGCGAGGGTTGTATCATCTCGGACAAGATAACGAAAGATGGCTGGAAGGTTGGCTATATGTTTCGGGATGAGCCACTTCCCGGTCAGCCTGACAGCGGCTGGCATTTTTTGAAGGGTGACGAAAGCGAACAATATATGGACAATCCCGACAATCACCATATATTTGCGCTGAACACCATCTGCAACTACGATCCTGATATCATCCCGTATTTACATATGCCCATTGGAACATGCCTAATCCCAATTAACAGCAAGGAGTTCATTATAGATAGTCAAACACAGGCAATCTATATGGAAAAGCAATCATAGTCAAAAACAAAGAAGGCGGTTATCATGGTAAAAAAAGAATTTACTCAAGAAGAAATTGAACAAATCGCACTGGAACTACAGGACAGCAAAAGCCCTAAGCGGCGCGGCGCGGCCAAAATGATAGGCAAAAACCAGTTGGTTGAGCTGAGCGAAGCCTTGATGGCCGCTTACCAAAAGGAAGTAAACGACAAGCGCACATGGGAAACGCAGGTGGAAATGATAAAAGCCCTTGGTAAAATCGGATACCTGCCCGCCTTGCCCCTTATGGAAGAAATTGTGAAAATAAATAAACCGCACTGGATGATCACCGATATGGCTGCCAGCACTTATGTGCGGCTAAAGCGTAGGAATTTGCAGGACGCAAGCCCTGTGATTGAGCTGCTGCGATTTGGAAAGCTATCGGTTTTAAACGGGGCCACCAGCGTTTTGGCATTTGACGATATGGCGCCGCCCGAAGAGGAAATTAAGGAAATTATTGCGCTGCTGGATGCGCAGGATGAGACAGAAATCTCCATAAGAGGGCTGACGGATCCAAGAGAATATCTGCTCAGCAGCTTGAGAAAGCGAAAAGACCAAACCAGTATGGACTATATTAATCACTTTATCCGGTCAGAAAATCGAAAGCTACAAGAGTGCGCACTACTTGCACAGGCAGGTAAAAGAGCACGCTACGAGTAACAGGAGGTCGCTATGAATCAGTATATTGACGCATTTTTGTCCCATAAGACATGGTGGGCTGGAACAAACGATATTGCGCTAATTGGCGAAGTAAAAATGGTTGTACCATATGATTTCACCAGCAGCTTCCCTCAAATGAGCAGGCTGTTGGAGCAGGCGGTCAAGCTGGAAATCGTTGTTACGGAAAAGAAAAAAAGGGCAAAAAGCGAAACCTATTGGCTGATTTGCTGGACAAAGGACGATTGCATCTGTGGCTGGCTCTGCCTGCCACCCAAAGAAAAAATAGAACAAGCCTTACCGGAACGTTACCGAATGGTATTAAAGGTATTTGGAGGAATTGTTGAAGCATTTGGGCTGGATACCGAGGAGAATCTTTTGCTTAATATGGATTCAGTTTTATGCCTTGGAGATTGGTCTGAGGACGTAGCGTACTGTAAAGATGCTTATGACGAGTGCTGCGAAGAAGAAAATGTAAAGTCCAAAATAGAGTTTAAAAAGTTAATTGTCGTGGCAGCAGAAGCAAACGGCAACTTAACTTTTTGCCATTGCGAGTCTGAGGAAATTTTATTATTTGCACAGGACCATGCTTATACCAATGTGGAAATTTACGATGATTGTCCGGAATATACGTTTTATAAAATAAGAGAGTGCTCAACTTTTCAAACTTGGATCGAGAAAATTGCGTTGCAATGGCTAAACGGATAAATACAAAAGGCTCTTAATGAATAGCAGGGGAACGATATGAAGTTAAAAAAACGCGAGCAAATATTTCGTGTTGTCAAGCAATGCGTGGATGAATGGAATCCCTATCAACTTTTGCCCGAGGCGCCAAACGATGAATTTGACAGGGAAAGCCGAGCTGTGGCTTCCAAGCTGGAGCTGTCTCACTCAACAAAGGAAATAGCGAAGATTGTTTCCACCGTTTTTTGCAGTGCCTTTGAATCCAAGAGTTTCCCACAGGAGCATTGTATGGAGGTTGCTGAAAAGATTATGCAGGGCATGAAAAATACGAAAGGGCTGTAACTGCTTGTTTACAGAATACGTTTATTCTGTATAAATATAACATGGAGGCATTATAAATGGACAACGAGAAACGAATTAAACTGACAGGAGAGAACATACGGGTTGATTATTCTTCTGATGGAAACTATATCATAATTGGTGGATATGATGGCGGTGTCAAAATCTTCGATGTTAGCGAAGAAAAAATTTGCTGTAAAACAAAGCTAAAGGGATCAAAGAACGAAATCAATGTTTGCAGTATCGGCATGAGCTGCGACAATAAATACGCCGCCTTCAGCGCCCAAAAGAAAGTTTTTGTGATGGACATTTCCCGTAAGGAAATTATATGGGAGTTTGCGTTTTCACCGCAGGAGCGTACCTACTCAAGTAAATTCTGTTTCTTCCATCAATCCAATCAGTTGGTCGTTCCTGATGGCGACCGCCTGCTGGTGCACGACATAGAAACCGGCGGGAACCGTTACATTTCATTGCCGGAGGGCGCAGGCCGCACTGATTGTCTTGCAGTTAATCCCAGCGACAGCTACATCGCCTATAAAAGCGGCAATGGGGTGTGGGATTTGCGCATGGACAGGGAGGGCAATATCCTCAGCGACTGTAACGGCCCAGCGATGATGTAAGCGATAAGGTTTACGTCTATGATGCCGCCACAGGCGCTTGCTCGCAAATTTTACAGGTTCCCTATCCTCCTGTCAGTAAAATACAGGTTAACCTGTCGGGGTGTATGCACTTTGTGGGGAAAGGACTCTGGTAATTGCACGCAAAACCATTGGCTTTACCTATTTTGACGTTGAGACAGGTGCGGAGCTTGGGTTTATTAACTGGAAACAAGGGGCTTTGAGTTTGCCGAGTTCCATTATGGCGGCGCAAAGCTGTATTCCAAGGGGAGATTCGTCCTGTTTAATAATGCTATACCGGACCCTAAGACAATCGAACAAGATGAAAATGGCATTGCAAAGCATTATAAAATCGCACCTGAAGAATGGGAGTGTATTTTACTTGATACTGAGGAGGATAAAGTTATTTATCAGCTAAAAGGCCAACATAGGGCCGCCTTTTACCCGGAGAAAGGACAGCTTGCCTATCTTGATAGGGTATATGATGAATACTTAAAGCGTACAGAGTATCTGTGCATTTGTGAGGTTAATTTGAGCAAAGGAGGGATACCGTGAAAACACTTGCAGAGTTTCAAAGCTGGTATGCTTCCGGAGAGGATTTAATTGTTCAGTTTGGGTTTGAATTAACGAAAAGCCCATACATCGATTATCACTATTCGTTTATTGAAATGGCAAATCCGCCTGACCGAGGGATATGGATTGCATTCAAAAAGCGGGGGAGTGAAGGCGCAAAATATCTGCTTGGTAAGCTAAGCACAGAGAAAGATGATAAGCGAATCGCAGAAAGCATCTTTATGCTGGGGCTTATCGCAAATAATTTAACTGCCGACACAGAGCAGCTTATTCCACAAATTTCCGCAAAAGCCCGGGAGCTATCGGTCTGCGGGGAGGATTATACAAGGGATAGAGCGATTATTGTTTTGGGATGGATTGGCGGAGCAGAGGATTTACCACTGCTTGCAAAAATTATAGAAACAGATAAAAATCCCAAATGTCGTGCGTGGGCGGCTACCTCCTTGATGCAGATGTACTTTCGCAGGGAACAGCAGGGAGATGCCATCAAAGTGTTTGCCTTTCCTGTGCTGCAGAAAGCCATTTTAGCGGAGACAGATTATTATGCACTGGGCTGCATGATAACAGCTGTAGGTGAAATCTCCGGAAAATCCTTTAGGCTTACCCGTGCAGCTGTTGAGAATGTAGATGTGGATAAAGTTGAAAAAGCCAAAAAGAGTGCGATTCGCTTTTTATCCAAATTGGAGATGGGCTTTGAGCGGTATGACAAAGCACCCTTACACTGATAAAGGAGGCATTCTATATTAAAAGTTACTTTTCAATTGTGGAAAATAATCTCTCCCCATCCTACAAAAAGGCGTGTTGGGAAATATTCAAGCTGTTTGATTCCGACAGCAAAATAAATATTGAGGTGTTTTCCAAGGTAGCCGAGGATATTAAAAGCCGGTTCCCCGAGTTGCATCACACAGATGGGAAGGCAACGCAGAACTATCTTGCACCCGATATTGGGGAACGGTTTGCAAACTTTACGATTGATGCGCAAAGAGAAAAAATTATTGAAATTATGCAGTATGCCATGGCATATGCCCAGCAAAATGGCTTTTTAATGCTGGCGGCTGACTATCTTTACTATCCTGACGGCACAATGGTGCGGTTTTCAAAGGTAGCAGAAAGTAAGTTTCCACCAATTGACGAGTGGTAGATGATACAGCATAAAAGGAGATAAAAAGATGCCGAGTGTTGCGAAAAACAAACATACCGAACAGTCCGAAGCACCATATCAATATTTGCATGAGAGACTGACCGATGAAAAGGCCATACCCCAGGAGCTACAGGCCGATATGGCGGCTTATTGTCATATTATTTTGCCCATACGGGAGCATGGGCAAAACCGAAAACATCTCCCCAAGCTGCAAAAATTTGCTGAAGATCATCCGCAGCTTGTCACCTATCTGGTGCAGGTATGCCGGTCGCTGGAGTACCCGCTGTTTGAATCAGGCGAGGTTATCTTTTATACTCTGGCAACTCTGGCTCTATCCGGTCAAGCAGAAGCAATTTCTTATTTGGATTGGCTCATCGACCTTTGCATTGTGGAAGAACACGGTATGCTTGCAATGCTGCGCGAAATAACCTCTGCTGCATTCCCAGGCAAAGAGCATGGCTTTTCTTCCAAGCTAGAGACCTACTATGACAGGCTCTGCAAGGAGAGTGAATTTTTCCCATTTACCCAGATGGTTGGGCTGGATATTTCCGCCTGTACCGGTGACAAGGCTCCGGATTACGGCTTTACACTGTCTACCATAGAGGGGGCTCGTTACAAATTTGAAATAGAACCAGAGCAGGAAAAGAGTTTTTACATCTTAGATGTCAGAGTGTATCTGCCCTATGGGACAGAACAATGCTTTACTATCAAGCTGACCGCACCAAATGACACAGTTAAACTGGAACAGTTGTACAAGGAGGCCCACATGTCAGACAGAACCTATCTCTACATTTACGACTACCGCACCAAGGCGAAAACCATCATTGAAAATGGGTGTAGCTTGCTGCATTTAAAGGAAACTATTTGTAAAATCGAGGAAGTACTGGGTGTTACCTTTCAACGAGACTTTGTGGATAGTTCTTTTGCCAGGGGTATTAAAAACAAGAAAGCGTTGCAGGCGTGGATGCTGAATTAAAAACAGGGGTGTGAAAAGATGTTTGATTATGAGAAATTTGAAAACGATGTCATCCAGCAGATGAAATCCATTTTGCAGCAGTGGAAAAAAGAAAACGACGACCTCTATATTTTCGCATTGGACTGTGCGAGCGGGTTTAATTCTATTGGCGTCATGGCCAACACAAATCACTATTTGGCGGAGCAGGACGAGCCTGATTCCGAAGATTATTGGTGCTATAAATACTGCGAGGAGGAGTGGGAATTATTCTATACGTTTGAAGCGCTCTCCGCAGAGATGCGCCTATATATTTCGGGTCAGGGTGATGAGTTTATTCACCCTCAAACCTTTCGGTGCACGAAAAAATTTATGGAGCATCAAAGCAATTTGATAAACGCTTGCAAAAAGGCGCTGCTCAGCTTGAAAAAGCATATCGATGAATCCCACATAGATATCATTTTGACCTTTTGTATCCGGGAATATCTGGACAAGAAAGAAAAGGTGGGTATTTTTCAGCAATTAAACACTGTCCAAGCGGCGAAGGAATATAGTAAGCACATTAACGATTTTGTTTAAAGGAGACAAAGCGAAATGGACGTTACAAAAATTTGCGAAGCAATTAAAAGGGGCGAGGATGCTACCCGCCTTGTAGCTCAGATAGAGCCAGAGCTTGCGAAGTACTGTGACGTAAGAAATGGCTATACGTTGGAAAAGGTGATGGAAGATGTAAAAGGCGAAGACGCTTTGTACGACGTGAGTGCCAGTGTGAAAAATTACTGGGCTACTCTTTATCCCACCATTGATGACCTGGAATACAAATATCAAAAGCTGATTCGGTTTGTCAGTGCATATGAGCAGTTTTTGGGCGTATCCCATACAGAAAGTGTCCAGAAGCTAAAGAACTGTGGCTGGACCAACACAGGCATTATGGCGGCCTATATCCATAACCGCGTTGCAGGCACCCAGCTCAGGCTTTCACCGGATGTTGCGGCACAGGCAGCCAAAGAGGATTGGGAAATGGCGTTAAAGCTATTAGAGGGCAAGGGTTATGACGAGCTGTTTCCATTTTATCACGACTCTTTTCAGATAGTCCGGCAGTTTGAGTGGGTTAACTTTATGTACTATTTTATGGGATATGAGGATCAGACATTTCTAAGGAAAAAGCACAAAAGTAAGCGGCTGTGCAAGCATTGTGAGGAGGTGCTGTACAATCTGGAACACTGCACAGTGAAAAAGGAACACCCAGACAAAGCAGCAGCTTGCCCCGATTTTTCCGTTTTTCAAGGTGTAGTCTTGCAGCAAGGTCATTTGATGCACTCTGCTGCTGGGCAAAAGCTGTATAAGGGGAATGACCGAAATTTTTATGTAATGTCTTTTCATCTGGTGGATGAGGAGAATGGGTGCGGAGCAGCCATATGCTTTGCACCTCTAGATAAGGGGCCGCAGTATTTTGATCAGACATCAAAGGTTCATGGCGTGCATTTTTATCGCTTTGACCACCTGTATCTGTCGGATTACATTCCCGAAAGCAGGCGATGCGCACCGGAAACGATGCCGGAAGAGTTTGCCAAGTGGGCACACCGTGCCTTTTCCATGCTGGCAAAGTTGTAGGTGGCAGATATAGTAAGAATTTCATAATTTGCTGCACAAAGGCCATGGCCAGCTTGCGCCAGTGTATAGATGCATCGTACCCAAATATCCTGTTGACTCTTGGCATTAGGGACTCTTTAGACAAATAAGAAAGATAAGTAGACCTGTTCCAAAACCCTAAGCCATAGCAAATTCAAAGTTATGTAGCCCGCAAATCACAGAGATGCGCTTGTGATGTTTACGTTGCTTGTTACGATATCGGCATTGAAACATTTTAAAGCGCTTGATACGGCGATTAACATGTTCTACAAATATCGGAATTTTGAGAGCGCACTGTTAAACGGAGAGCATCCCAAATTTTGTGTAAACCCCTGTTGT